>NZ_JAIXSV010000172.1 GCF_027484505.1 Asticcacaulis sp. | reverse complement strand
GCCTTCCAGCTAAACTTGCCGCCGCCCAGCGCGCCCTGCTTGAAGGCGCGGGCCCCCAGCCGGATCATCAGCCACGCCATGGCTCCCATGCCGGCCAGTGTCGCCAGAATCTCCCACCACGGCGCGCCACCCAAGACGCGTAGCGGCATCAGGAAGGGCGTAAACAGCGGCACCCACGACAGGTAGCGGATCAGCGGCAGGTCGGGCGACATCAGCGCCGCCTGAAGGCTCATCATCGGGATCATCAGCACCACCACGATCGGCCCCATGATCGCCTGCGCTTCTTTCTGCGTCTCACAGAAGGAACCGATAGCGATAAAGGTGATGCCATACATCAGATAGCCACCGACAAAGAACAGCAGCATGGGCACGATGGCTTCGACCTTGAACACCGCGCCAGCCAGCACATGCACGTTGTTCATCATGTCCGGCGGCATAAAGGCCAGCCCGTAGCCCATAATGCCGGCGGCCACCGCGCTCCATAGCCCGGCGACCGTCAGCAGCACCATGAACACGCCCAGAACCTTACCGACCAGCAGGCTGCTGGCCGGGGCCGAGGTCAAAAGCACCTCCAGCACGCGCGAGGATTTTTCTTCGATCACCCCCGACAGCAGGATGACCGAGGACGAGAAAATCGACATCCAGGTGAGGTAGCTGAGGACGATGCCGACAAAGTGCGGGCCATTTTCTTTCAGCGACTCGGTAAAGGACGCCTTGTCATCAGCGCCCGCGGCGGCAATGGCCGGGGTCAGGCTGCTGATCTCGGCCCGCGCCTCACGCAGCGCGGTGGCGACCTGCGGGTCCACGCCCTTCTGTTTGGCCAGATAGGCCGATTGCAGGGCGTGCAGGTCCCAGCGCAGATAGTCTTCCAGCGACTTGCCCCTGGTCTGCGACGACCACAGGTGGAAAGCCAGATGCGGTTCGGGCGTCTTTTCGACATAGGCGACGATCACCTGATCGACGCTGCGGTTTTCCGCCTGCATCAGTTGCGACAGGCGCGCCTCGGCGGCCGTCAGCGTCATGTCCGGCGTCAGCCCTTCCGGCAACGGGACGGCCTGATAGTCGCGGCGACTGGCCATCTGGCGCAGGGCCTGACGCGCCGAAACGCTGGGGGCCGCCTCGTGCAGGGCGGCGACGGCAGGGTCCGGCCTATCCAGCAGGGCCTGCAAGGCCGGGGTCAGGTTTTCACCGCTGAGGTCGAGGATGGCCACACGGCTGGCCTCTTCGCCACCGCTGCGGCTCATCAGTATGGGAATAAACACCGATCCCGCCATCAGTACCGGCAGGACCAGCAGGGACAGCCAGAAGCCGACCGTCTTGACGAAGGCGAGATATTCACGGCGCGCGATCAGCAGCGTCTTCATGCCGGTTCTCCCCCGTTGGTCAGGACAATAAAGGCGTCGTGCAGGGTCGGCTCATGCGCTTCGAAGCGGCGCACATCCAACCCGCCGACCAGCACCGTCTTCAGCGCCTCATTGGGCGTGACGCCGGGCAGGAAGCGCAGACGCCAGCGCGCGGTGCCATCTTCGCCCGCCCCGGCGTCGATCACTTCGGACACGCCGGGCAGACCGGTAACCTGCGCGCGGGTCAGTGCCCCTTCCAGTTCCAGATAGCGCGGCGCGCGTTCGCGCGCCTGACGCAGGGTGCCTTCGAACACCTTGCGCCCCCTGGTCAGCATGACGACGTTTTCGCACAGGCGCTCGGCATGGGCCATGACGTGGGTGGAAAACAGCACGGTTGCCCCGCGTTTGGCCAGGTCGCGGATCATGTCCTCCAGCCCCTGCTGATTGACCGGATCAAGCCCCGAAAACGGCTCATCAAGAATGACAAGCTCCGGTTCGTGGACCAGACAGCCGATCAGTTGCACCTTTTGCGACATGCCCTTCGACAGGGACTTGATCGGCTTATACATAAATTCGCCGAGGCCCTGCGCCGTCAGAAGCTCAATCGCCTTCTTGCGCGCCGCGGAGGCCTTCATGCCTTTCAACCCGCCCAGAAAGACGATCATGTCCACGGGCGACATCTTGCGATACAGGCCGCGTTCTTCGGGCAGAAAGCCGATGCGGTCGAGCACCTTGGCCCCCTCACCGCCCAAAACGGTGATGGTGCCGGCGCTCGGCTGTGACAGGCCCAGCATCATGCGCACGCTCGACGTCTTGCCAGCCCCGTTCGGCCCCAGAAAGCCGCAGATCGAGCCGCGCGGCACGCGGAAGCTCAGATCCTGCACCGCGGCGAAGTCGCCGTAATATTTGCTCACCCCCTCAAGACTGAGGGCATAGTCGGACGCCATGCGGTCCCCCTTTTGTTGAAGGGCAATCTCTCACGCACAGGTCGGTGGCGCAAGGGCACGCTGGGGATAAGGGGCTGAGGGCGTTGGAAAAGCATAAGACACATTGCGGACACGTCAGGACGGCTTCAGTGGCGCGACCGGTTCTGTAAGCGCCTGATGTGGCTCTCAGGCTTTTTGGGCGCAAAATGAGGAAAATTGAGCACCTTTTTACGCCGTCCATAAAGAAAATAAGCCGGGGCTAAAGGCAGAGCTGCGGTTTGCAAGGGCGGCAAAATTGAGAAACCGGCGTGGGGGTGAGACAGTCAGGGCCAGTTTCGACGCCAAAGTTTTCAACACCAGAGTTTCACCCCCACCTCCTGAGGATCATCATGACCCGCCTTCTCACCACCGCCGCTACCGCTGCCTTCCTGCTCGTCGCCCCGACGGCCTTTGCACAGGACATGCCCGCCCAGCCCAACGCCATGCCGCAAACGGGCGCAACGCAAGAGGCAATGGCCGCCAAACCGGAAAAACAGGCCCCGACGGCCAGGCAGGACCGCAAGTCGCAGAACGCCGCCACCGCGGAACTGAACGCTCAATCCCTGCGCGCCGCTCAGGCCGCTGACGTCTCGACAGAGGCCAGCACCACAACCAGCGCCCCGGCCCCAAACAGCAGCGCAACAAACACCAGCGCGACGCCGACCATGGGCGATCCGGCTCAGCCGACGCAACCGGCTACGGACCCGATGCAGGACCCGGCCAACCCGGCGCCCACAACCAACCAACCGCAGGCGGGCGACCCCAATGCCCCGGTGCCGCCCCTGCCGCAGACCGATGAGCCGGTCACCAAGGACCAGCCGACGACTAATCAATAACAAAAAAGCCCCGCCAACCGGCGGGGCTTTTTCCTGTGGACTTAAAGACCCAGCTTGCTTTTCAGGAGGTCGTTGACCGCCGCCGGATTGGCCTTGCCGCCGGTGGCTTTCATGACCTGACCGACGAACCAGCCGATGGCCTGTGGCTTTTCCTTCGCCGCCTCGGCCTTGTCGGGGTTGGCAGCGATGATCTCGTCAATGGCCTTTTCAATCGCGCCGGTATCCGTCACCTGTTTGAGACCGTGCGTTTCGACGATCTCGGCCGGGGTGATCGTGCCCTTGCCTTCCCACATGTGCTCGAACACCGTCTTGGCGATCTTCGAGGAAATGACATTGGTTTCGATCAGCTCGACCAGACCGGCAATATGCGCCGGCGGCAGCGGGCTCTGTTCGATCTCCAGCCCGTCCTTGGTCAGACGCGCCAGAAGCTCGTTCGTCACCCAGTTGGCGACCAGCTTGGCGTCACGGCCTTTCGCTGCCGCCTCGTAATAGTCGGCGCGCGCCTGCTCGGTGACCAGCACGGTGGCGTCATACTGGCTGAGGCCATATTGCGTCATCAGACGCTGACGCTTGTCGTCCGGCAGTTCCGGCAGAGACTTCTTGATATCCTCGATCCAGGCCAGCTCCAGCTCCAGCGGCAGCAGGTCCGGGTCGGGGAAATAGCGATAATCGTGCGCCTCTTCCTTGGACCGAAGCGAGCGCGTCTCGACCTTAACCGAATCGAACAGGCGGGTTTCCTGCGTGATGGTGCCGCCGTCTTCGATGATCTCGATCTGACGACGGGCCTCATACTCGATGGCCTGCTGCATGAAGCGGAACGAGTTGACGTTCTTGATTTCGCAGCGCGTGCCCAGTTCACCGCCGGGCTTACGCACCGAAACGTTGACGTCGGCGCGCATATTGCCCTTTTCCATGTCGCCGTCGGACGTGCCGAGATAGACGAGGATGGTGCGGATCTTCTTGAAATAGGCCACGGCCTCTTCGGCCGAACGGATATCCGGCTTGGAGACAATCTCCATCAGCGCCGTGCCCGCCCGGTTCAGATCGACATAGGTGTTGTTGGGATCGAGGTCGTGGATCGACTTGCCCGCATCCTGTTCCAGATGCAGGCGCTCGATACGCACCGTCTTTTGCGTACCGTCCGACAGGTCGATCAGCACCTCTCCCTCACCCACGATGGGGTAAAAGAGCTGCGAAATCTGATAGCCCTGCGGCAGATCGGGATAGAAGTAGTTTTTACGGTCAAAGCGCGAATGCGGGTTGATCTGCGCCTTCAGGCCCAGTCCCGTCTTCACCGCCTGCTCGACGCAAAAGCGGTTCAGCACCGGCAACATGCCGGGGAAGCCCGCGTCCACAAGGCTCACCTGTTCATTGGGGCCCGCGCCGAAGCCTACGGCGGCACCCGAAAACAGTTTGGAGGTCGAGGCGACCTGAGCGTGAATCTCAAGGCCGATAACGAGTTCCCACGGGCCGGTGCGGCCCTGGATATATCTGGAGGCAGAGTCGGTCATATTCACCCTATAGCGGGGCCGGCTTTCACAGGGAAGAGGCAGACGCTTCGAAATAGCGCAATACCTGCGGATCGACGCTGATCAGCTTCACGCCTTCATATAGCGCCTGCGCCACCAGCAGGCGGTCGAATGGGTCTTCATGAATGGGCGGCAGGGTATCGACCATCACCGTATGGGCGCTCAGGATCGGCAGTTCGACATAGCCATTATCCAGAAGACCCCGCCGCAACAGACGTGGATCGGCCTGAAAATCATCGCGCCCCAGGCCGCGTTTGATGGCAACCTCCCACAGGCTGGCGGCGCTGAACAGCAGCGTGTTTTCGGGGTCTTCGAGTTGGCGCCGTATCTCAGACGGCAGCTTTTCCGGCTCACCCGCAGCCCACAGCAGGATATGGGTATCGAGCAGCAACTTCATGCGCCACCGAACAGGCGCGCGACCGCCTCTTCGCCCATACGGTCAAAATCGTCCGGCGTGCGGATATGACCGCTCAGGAACCCCAGACGGCGCACCTGTGCACGCTCAGGCGCGTCAATGGCGCTTACGCGCGCCACCGGCTTGCCCGCCTTGGCGATGATGAAGCTCTCCCCCTTGGCCGCCTGTTCCACCAGCCGCGACAGGTGGGTTTTGGCCTCGTGTATATTGACCGTGGTCATGGCCACCTCATTAAACTAAGTCTGATTAGTTTAGTTTAATGTAGCCGCAATATCAAGACGCGGATGACGGCGGCGGCACATAGAGGCGGATCGTCGTACCGCTGCCCGGTGCCGACATGATGTCGATGCGTCCGCCAATCATCTGGGCGCGACGGCGCAGGTGGCTTAAGCCTCGCCCGGCCGAGGCGCGCTCATCGGTGGCAAAGCCCACGCCATCATCGCTGAGAGTCAGGATCAGCCAGCCCGGCTGGTCCGGGTCGGCGCGCAGGCTGAGGTCGATGGTTTTTGGCTGCGCGTGTTTAAGCGCATTGGTAACCCCTTCCTGCAAAATACGGTAAATATTGAGAATTTCGTTTGGTCGATACCCGCGCGGCTCCGCTTCCAGCGCATTGCGCCAGTTCAGTTCCACTCCCACCACCTGAAGGCGCGGGCGCATCCGTTCGCGGAAAATGGCCAGCCCGACCTCCAGCGAATCCCCCATCGAATCCATCGAGTCGATGATCAGGCGCAGGTCATCGACGGCGGCCTGAATATTGACGCGCATCGTCTCTGCCGGGACAGCCCCCAACTTGAGCTGCATCAGCAGGCTGACCAGATGCCCGCCCACCCCGTCGTGCATGTCGCGGATCAGGCGCTGACGCTCGGCATTGACGGCATTGAGCTGCTCCTGCTCCTGAAGGCGGGCATAGGAGTCACGGATTTCGGCCTCACGGTCGCGCACCTGCCGCGCCAGATCATCACGCTGTTCTTCGGCTGTGCGGTACAGCTCAAATCCCCGCGTCACCAGGTCGATAGCGATCCCGGCAATGATCACGAAGGGGAAGTAGAGCCCCGCCGTCAGCGGCCGCGGCAGACCGAACAGGCCGTGGTAGAGATCATAAAGGGTCGTCACCAGCCCGATCGACAGAAAAGGGAAGGAGCGCAACAGCAGTTGCGGCTGAGACTGCGCCAGCGCCCACATGCGATATAGGAAATAGGCGGAACAGACGAGGATGAGCAGGGTCTCGGTCACCGTCGGCAGCCCGCTCTGCTTCGTGGCCCACCCGATCAGCAGCAGCGCCACATCCGCCAGCGTGACGCCCACAATGATGGGCGTATGCCGATCCGGGGCCGAGGTCCAGTTTTTGAGAAAATAGGCCGTCGCCCCCATGGTCAGCCCCGAAATGATCGACAACAGTGTGTCATGCAGGGCATCCGGCAGGACGCTGCCGTGCCACATGAAACTGGCCCCCCGCACCGCCAGCGCCGCCATGAACAGGGTGACGCTGAGGAACAGGCGGTTATATCCGCTGATCGGCAAAAGGGCGGTGGCGATCATGCTCAGCAGGGTAGCGGCGATCACCGTGATCAGCGGCATACCGAGTGTGGTCATCAGACGATGATCCTGAAGCTGACGCAAATCCGTCTCCGGGCCAAACAAAACGCCCTTCATATGCGGCTGACAACCATTGGCCACCGCAACGATATCGACCCGGTTCTCGTCTGAGCGCAGCATGTCCGGCGTCAGGCTCAGGAGTTGCGGCCGCAAACCGTCATGACTGGACGGAAAGCCGAGTTGCCCGCGCGGTGTCGTCAGCAGGTGGCCATTGAGATAGACGGCGTAATTATCCCGGATCATGGGTAGGAACAGGGCCTCAAAGCCGCGGTTCGGCTGCGACGTCAGCAGAAAGGAAATCTGATAGGCCGGAAAGGTCGCGCCGCGCACGCAGACATTGGCGAAGTCGTCCGGCATGGGGGTCATGCCGTCCGGCAGAAGCGTCATCTGGCTCAGCGGAAAGGGCTGCGGCGTTAGGCCGTCCACGGCCCGCATATAGACCTCGCGCACGCGATAGGGTTCCGTGGTCTCCGACGGCAACGGCTTGCGGGCAAAGGTGAACAACAGGCTCCAGAACACGATCTGCGCCACCAGCGCCCAGCACAGGGCGCGGCACAGATGGGTCCAGGGCGCAGCGGTCGGAAGGCGAAACATACCTCACCATAACCGCAGGTTTGCAGGGATCACAAGCCGCCGGGCGAAACTACATGCGGATCAGACCGCTGCGCACCGCTTCAAACACAGCTTCCGAGCGCGAATTGACCGCCAGCTTGCGATAGATGGCCTTGACGTGGGTGCCGACCGTGTGGTGCGAAATATCCAGCACACTGGCCGCTTCCTTATAGCTCAACCCCTTGGCCAGCAGCGACAGAAGCTCGATCTCACGCGGTGTGATACCCGGTGCATCTTCGGCCAGTTCCGGTTCGGCGGCGACGGCCAGCGACGCGTCCTTGCGGATATGGCGCAGCAGATAGGCCGCCACCGGGGCCGAAATGGGCGAGCCGCCGTTCAGTGTGTGGCGAATGCTGCCGATCAGTTCGCTCTCGGCACTGTCCTTCAGCACATAGCCGTCGGCCCCCGCCGTCAGCGCCGAAATGACCGAGGTCTCATCCCCGAACACCGTCAGGATAAGGATGCGGGTGGGCAAACCCCGCTGACGCGCCGCCTTGATGATCTCAAGGCCGCTGCCGTCGCTGAGCCCCAGATCGAGAACGATCAGATCGGGGGCGGTATCCAGCAGGGCCAGCCCCTCCGTCACGCTCCCCGCTTCTCCGGTCAGTCGCATGTCCGGCGCCGCCTCGATCAGAGTGGCGATATGGCGGCGAACAAAGGGATCGTCCTCGATAAGGACCAGACGGGACTCGGACATGTAAACGAACTGTACCTGCGGGTTTTCAAAATACCTTGATATCGGGTTTAACATGCCCACCCCCCCCTCACAATCGGGGTCACGGGTTTATGGGAGCCCATACCATATCGACGGTATAGCCAGGCGGAATTGTCCGTGTTTTTCTGTTGATCGTGGCTCTTCCGGAAGATGGGTCACCGCGCAATCTATTTGGATGGCGTTTGAGTTATTCTCGTTTCAATTTGCCCCTATTCTTCAGTGGGCCGGTGACCCCACCGGCCCTGCTTTTTTATTAAGCTACGTTCGCAGTTCTGCGTAAAAAAACGCCCGGCCTGAGCGCATTCCAAAAAGTGTGACGCACTTTTCGGAATCAAATGCGCGACAAAAAAATAGAGCGGGTTCCGATCAAACCTGATTGGAACCCGCTCTGGCCGGGCGTTTTTTGCCTTTGTCTTAGCGGCGGCGCGGCGTCCACACCACGACACGACCGTTACGGTGCGTGTAATAGGTGCTGTAGTACGGACGCTGCGTATAATAGGCGACCGTATAGCCCTTCGGCGCGGGCGGCGGGGCGTATTCACGACGGTCAAACACATA
This sequence comes from Asticcacaulis sp., assembly GCF_027484505.1. Taxonomy (GTDB): domain Bacteria; phylum Pseudomonadota; class Alphaproteobacteria; order Caulobacterales; family Caulobacteraceae; genus Asticcacaulis. The sequence continues at coordinate 10,946 of NZ_JAIXSV010000172.1, read as the reverse complement.
GTACTGGTTATTCAGGCACTGTTCGACCTTGTTTTCCTTCACTTCTTCACCGACCTGATTACCGATCGCGCCGCCAACCACGGCCCCCAGAACGGTGCCTTCGGTCTTGTTGCCCTTGCCGGCCACGACATTACCGAGGGCGGCACCCGCCACGGCACCAATGACGGTGCCCTTGGTCTTAGTGTTCTGCTGCTTGTGATAGCAGAAACCGTCATAGTTTTGCGCGGCGGCCGGGGTGGCGGCCAGAGCGCCGAGAGCCAGGGCGGCGGCAAAGCCACCGGCGATCATCTTTGCAGACAGTTGGGTCATAGCAATACTCCTTATATAATAAAACAGACGTTGGACGCAGACTGACACCTCCCGCCTGAACCGGGACTGAACAGCGATGTTCAGGTGCGTTCAAAAAACTTCCCGGAATATCGAACAGAGCTGTGACGCAATTACGTCAAAGGGCAGCCACACGCAAAAAACCCGGCGCAGGGGCCGGGTTTTCTCGATCAAAGACTGAGGTTTGATCAACGGCGATAGCGATAATCCTCGCCGTCGCGCTTCACCCAGTACGAGCTGTAATAGGGACGCTGGGTGAAATAGGCGATGCGATACCCGTCGGGCGGCGACGGCGGCTCATAATAGCCGCGGTCATAGACGTAATACCGGCTATTCAGGCAGTTGGCCGAAGCCGTTTCCTTTTCCTTGTTCTTCTTGGCGACCTGATTGCCGATGACGCCACCGACCACGGCCCCCAGAATCGTACCTTCGGTCTTGTTGCCCTTACCGGCGACGACATTGCCGAGCACGCCACCGGCAGCGGCCCCGATTACCGTGCCCTTGGTGCGGGCCGAACTGCCCTTCTGATAGCACCAGCCGTCATAGCTCTGCGCGGCCGCAGGCAAGGCCAGACCGAGGGTGGCGGCGCCCAGCAGCGCGCCAAAGGTATATTTAAGTGATCCGTTCATAGTGCACCTCACTTTCCGCCGTGAGAGTGGCGTGCCCGCTCTAAGGTTTCTATGCGCGGTTGCCACCGCCCCATAAGAAAGCCGAAAAAGCCAACTTGACCTTAGGGCATGGCCAAAAAGCCATAGTTGGAAATCAATGTTACAAACTCGACACAGCTTCGTTGCAAAAGCGACATGCTATGCTAGCGTTAGCCAAGACTCCGGGGGAACACGGGGCTACAGGGACACAAACGCTGCGGAAGGGGCAAGTTATTGCTCCGAGGATCGTCATGCACCCAATCCAATCGCGCACCGCGCGCCGTTTTTCCGCCCGTCTGGGCGGCGTCTCTTTGCTTGCCCTGACCGCGCTGGTCGGCGCGGCCCATGCCGAAGACACCTCACCCAAGGCCGAGGATAGCGCCACGACCGAAGTCGTCGTCACCGCGTCGCGCCGTCTGGAAAAGGCCAGAGACGTACCGGTCGCCGTGTCGTCGCTGGCGGGTACCAAGCTCGATGTCATCAATTCGTCAGGCCTCGACATCCGCGTGCTGGCGTCGCGCACGCCGTCGCTGAACGTCGAATCGTCGTTTGGCCGTACCTTCCCGCGCTTCTACATCCGCGGCCTCGGCAATACGGACTTCGATCCCAATGCCTCGCAGCCGGTTTCCGTCGTCTATGATGACGTGGCGCTGGAAAACCCGATGCTGAAATCCTTCCCGATCTTCGACCTCGCCGCCGTCGAAGTGCTGCGCGGCCCGCAAGGCACGCTGTTCGGGCGCAACACGCCGTCAGGCGTCGTCAAGCTCAGCTCGGCCAAGCCGTCAGAGGTGTTTGGTGGCTATTACAGCGTTGCCGCCGGCAATCTGGGCACCGTCAATGCCGAAGGTGCGGTCACCGGTGGACTGGGCAACGGCTTCTCCGGCCGCCTGTCGGGCATTGTTCAGCGCCGCGACGACTGGGTGACCAACCTCGCCAACGGCAAGAAGCTGGAAGGCTACGAAGACATCGCGCTGCGCGGTCAGTTGCGCTACGTCAGCGGTAACTTCGAGGCCCTGCTCAACGTGCATGGCCGCACGCTGGACGGCACGCCGCGTCTGTTCCGCGCCAGCGCCATCAAGCCGGGCACCAATGATTTCAACACCGGCTTCGATGTCGAAAAGGTCCGCCTCGACAGCCCGTTCATCAGCCAGTCGCTCGACGCCTTTGGCACCAACCTGCAACTGAGCTACACCTTCGACGGTATGGGCACGCTGCACTCGATCACCGCCTATGAGCGCGCCAAGACCGAAAGCTCCGGCGACATCGACGGCGGCGTCTCGACCATCGTCGCCCCCACCCTCTACGGCACCTTCTTCCCCGTCGCCACCGGCGGCACGACCGAGCCGGAAGAGTTTTCGCAGGAACTGCGCTTTGAAACCGAGCAGTTCGGCCAATGGCGCGGTCAGTTCGGCCTCTACTACTTCGACCAGGTCCTGAAGTATAACGAGTTGGACTACCTCAACAATGGCGACGTGCGTCATAAGAACCACGGCACCAGCTTCGCCGTCTTCGGTTCGGCAGAATACAAGGCCACCGACGCCCTGACCCTGCGCGCCGGCCTGCGCTACACCTCGGACGAGAAGAAGGACATCGTCTGGGGCCGCGCCGTCTTCCCCGGCAAGGCTCTGCCCGTCACCACCAAGGTCGATGGCGACAACGTCTCCGGCGACCTCAGCGCCACCTATGTGATCTCGCCGAACCTCAACTGGTACGCCCGCTTCGCCACCGGCTATCTCGCCCCGGCGATTCAGGACCGTGTAAACTTCGGCGGCGTGCCGACCACGGCCGGTGAGCAGACCACGACCTCCTACGAAACCGGCTTCAAGGGCTATGCCTTTGACAAGATGCTGCGCTACGACATCGCGGCCTATTATTTCAAGACGAAGGATCTTCAGATCACGGCCGTCGGCGGCGCGGTCAACTCGGCCAAGCTGATCAATGCCAAGGAAGCCATCGGTCGCGGCATCGAAGCCGACCTGTCGTTCAAGCCGACCGATAACCTGCTGCTGACGGCCAGCGCCAGCTATAACGGCACAGAAATTCAGGACCCGGTGACCGCCGTGGCCACCTGTGGGTCGGGCCTGTGTACGCCGCTGGACCGCACCTATGTGTCGGGCGGCACGCGCTTTGCCTATATCGACGGCAACCCCCTGCCCCAGGCGCCGGAATGGGTGGCCAACCTGACGGCTCAGTACGTCTGGCCGATGGGCGATGGCAGCCGCTTCTTCGTCTATGGCGACGTGGCTTACCGCTCGGAAATCAACTTCTTCCTCTATGAAGCGACCGAGTTCACCGGCAAGTCGTTCACCCAGACGGGCCTGCGTGGCGGTTACGTCACCAAGGGCGGTCTGGAAATCGCCGCCTATGTGCGCAATCTCGAAGACAATATCGTGGCCGAAAGCGGTATCGACTTCAACAACCTGACGGTCATGGTGTCGGAACCGCGCACCTATGGTCTCTCGCTGAAGAAAGCGTTCTAAGCCTGTCTACATAAATGAGAAAAGGCCGGTGTTCGCGCCGGCCTTTTTTATGGTCAGCGCTCCTGATTAGCCGCCGTGCGGCACGTAGGCCTGAAACTCCAGTTCGACCTCGGCCCCATAGGCCAGATCGCTGACGCCGAAGGCGGTGCGCACCGGCAGGCGCGTCGGGTGGAAATAGGGCTTGTACAGGCGGTTGAAGGCGCTCCAGTTGGCCATATCCTTCATCATCACGGTCGTCTTGAACACGTGCTCCAGCCCCAGCCCGTAGCGGCGCAGGATGGCCTGCGAATTGGACATGATCTGGCGCACCTGCGGCTCAAAGCCGTCCACCAGCCGCCCCTGCGCATCAAGGCCGATCATGGCCGACAGGTAAAGGACGCCGCCGACCTGAACCGCTTCGGAAAACGGCGAACGGGGGTGCGGGTGCATGTAGTAGGTGACGCCATCCGCATGGACCGGCTTCACGGGGATTTCAGGCAAACTCATGGCAAAGGCTCCGGTGATGCCCGGCAGAGGCCTGCCGGGACTATTGCAGGCGATTTTGATGAACTGCGGCGCGGCTGACAAGTCCCGCACGGACTTTTGTTCAACATCAAAAAACGCCCTGTCGGGACCTGACAGGGCGTTGATTGGGACTAAAAAGCGTAATGGAAATGATCAAAATACAGATACTGATGCAGAGGTATCCCCGCCCCGTATCGAGGATTTTGATAGCGTGATCACAGTCAGGGCACAAGCAAAAATTTCACAATTTCAACCTCTTTGTGAAATTTTTCAGATAATCGCGTTCAGGCTTCAAGATAGCCATACAGGATGGCGCGGGTAATGCGCCGGTACTGCAACGTCAGATGTTCAAGGGGTAATAACGGATAGACCTGATTGACGCCCCGCGCCGCATCCGCCAGCATCTGCGCCAGCTCGGCGGCGCTATAGTCGCCTTTGAGGCGCAACGCCCCTTCCGCCGCCAGCGTGTCGATAAAGTCCGCCAGATCGGCCTGAAACGACGTGGCCAGCTCGATCATGATGTCGGTGCAGATGCGAAACACCGTCGCCTTGATCTCCAGCGCGTGCGGCGACGGCTGGATCAGACGCCAGGTGTCGCCGTAACGGATGTCGATCATCGCGGTAAAGATATCCAGCACACCCCCGCCCGTCTCACGCACGTTTTGGGCCGTCGCAAAAGACCTCTCGATCAGTTCCAGATTATGCTGGCGGAACATGGCGCGAAAGGCATCGTCCTTGTTCTCGAAATAGTTATAGAGCGTGCGACGCGTAAACCCGCAGCCCTCCGCCAGGGCTTCCATGGTCAGTTTCTGGAAGCCCCGGCTGAGGAACGTTGTCTGTACGCGATTGAGAAGGTCCGGGCTCGGCGTCATGCCCCTACGTAAACCTTCGTGAGCAGGGTGACAACCAAGGCATGATTAGCCCTGTACTTTTTTCGCCGCACCCGCGCACCAGCGATAGAGCCCGGCCACGCCCGATACGGCGAGGATCAGAGCGATGATCATGGCGGTGTGTTCGCCATAAGGGATGGGCAGGATAGCCAGCGGGGCCTTAGACCCGGTGAAGGTGATCACCCCGGCCAGCACCACCTTGAACAGGCTTTCGCCGACGATAAAGCCTGAGGCGATCAGAACACCCAGCCGCGAAGCGGGTTCGGCCCACGGCTTACCCTGCACCAGCCGCTCAAACAGCCAGCCGCCAAAGGCCCCGACCACCACCGGTGCGGTTACCGCCGACGGCAGATAGATAGCCAGCCCCACGCCCAGCGGCGGCAGGCTGTATTTGTCGTTCGTCACCTTGCGCAGCAGGAGGTCAAAGGCCACAAGCCCGGCACCGATCGCTGCACCGGCCCCCAAAAGGCCCCACGGCAGGCTGCCGCCAATGGCCCCCTTGGCGAGCGTCGAGATCAGGGTCGCCTGCGGCGCACCCAGTGGTTCTCCCGTAATGCCGCGATAGTTGGGGTCGCCCGCAAACCCAAAGGCCTCATTGAGCAGATTAAGCACCAGCGGAATGACCACCGCCCCGGCGATGACGCCGATGACCAGCGCCACCTGCTGCTTCCACGGCGTCGCCCCGACCAGTTGCCCGGTCTTGAGGTCCTGAAGGTTGTCGTTACCGACGACGGCGACGGCCAGCACGAAGGTGGTGGCAAACAGGGCAAAGGCCGTCAGAGCCTGACCCACATCCGGGCCGCTGATCGTATGACCGACGGCTCCGATCAGCAGGGCCGCCCCCAGCACGCTGAGGATACCCACGCCCGACACCGGCGAGTTGGACGAGCCGATCAGGCCCGCCATATAGCCGCACACGGCGGCGGCCAGCAGACCGGCAATGGCCAGATAGAGCACGCCCAGCGCCACCAGAGGCAGGCTCAGGCTCGCGATGGCCGTCCCGTTGAGGAAGCTCGCCATCATGAAACCGGCCGGCACCAGCAGCAGCACCGAGATCAGCCCCACCAGCGCGATCGGCAAATCCTGTTCTTCACGCGGCAACGCTTCGCCGCCCGACTTGCGCTTGCGATTGGCTTCCAGCGCCGACATCAGGCCCGACCACACCGGCCCCAACAGCTTGCCAATCGTCCAGATAGCCGCCGCCCCGATGGCGCCGGCCCCCAGATAGCGCACCTGCGTGGACCAGATGGCACCGGCATGGTCCGCCGCGCTCGCGTCCGGCATGGGCGTCATCGACGTCAGGATCGGCACAGCGATGCCCCAGGCGATGACCAGCCCGGTCAGCATGGCAATACCCACCGTAATCCCCATCAGGTGCCCCGCCCCGATCAAAGCCAGCGAGCTTTCACCGGCAATGCCCGTCGCCGCGACCTTGCCGCCGACATTGACCTTGAAAAAGGCTGCCAGTTCCCCGGCCAGCATCTTGGCCGCCGCCAGCGCCGAATAGGCGGCCGAGGCCACGCTGCCCAGCACCACGGCGATCAGACCCGCCTGCCCTTCCCGCGCGCCTTCGCGGGTATTGGTGCCGACCTTCAGCACTTCGGCCGCGGCCACGCCTTCCGGATAGGGCAAGGGCGAGTTGGAGACCAGCGCCCGGCGCAGCGGGATGGTGTACATGACCCCCAGAATGCCGCCGATGGCACAGGCGGCGAAAGTGATGAAGAAGGGCACGTCGCGCCACCAGCCAATAATGATCAGACCGGGCAGCACAAAAATCACCGAGGCCAGCGTCCCCGCCGCCGAGGCAATCGTCTGAACGATATTGTTTTCCTGAATCGTCGCCGATTTGAAAGCGCTCAGCAGCGCCATCGAAATGACCGCCGCCGGGATCGAGGTGGCAAAGGTCAAGCCGACCTGAAGCCCCAGATAGACCTGCGCCGCCGTGAAGACCAGCGTGATGAGGATACCAAGCACGACCCCGCGCAGGGTGATTTCGGTTTGGGGTTTGGGCGACATGAGCACTCCGGGCAGCCGAACGCAAAAACCGTATCTTGCGCAACGGATTGCGTCTGACAACTTTTTTCTTGTGTCAGTCAGTCCGGAGCGAGCACCTTAGCGCGTAATCCATCGAGATAGGTGTCGGTAAAATCGGTCTTGAGCGTCACAAACAGCGGAAAATGGTCGCTGATCTGAAAGGTGCGCCAGTCTTTGCGGTAATAGTCTTCGAGCAGGGCCTCGCTGCTGAGCAGCTTCGTTTCGGCGTCGATGGCCTTCTGGGCCGTCTTGCGTTTGGCGTCCGTCGTGGCTTTCGCCAGTTCAGCTTCGGCCTGACGTTTGCGTCCTTCGGCGATGCGGCGCAGGGCCGAACGAAACAACGGATAGTCTTCATCGCGGAACACGTGGTCAAACACATTGAACACCCCGTGCGGATCGGGGACGTCGGCCAGCATGACTTCGTTCGCCTTGGGGATGAAGGATATCTGGTCGTAAAAGCGCGTCTGATCGGCATTGGAACCAACCTTGTTTTTGAACACCTGAAAACCATGCTTTTTCAGGGCATCGAAAGTCGGCGCATTTTCGGACTCGATATTGAAATCGCCGACCAGCACATGACTTTGCAGGGAATCGCTCTTGGCGCGTTTGGCGATAAACTTCGCTACCGCGTCGATCTCCTTGACGCGGCGCGCATAGGCCTCGGAGGCCAGGCTGTCCTCCCCGTAATAGATATGCACGGTGGCAAAGTTAAAACGGAACCAGCCGGCCTGAAACGTGCAGGCAAAGGGGGTCCGCGCAAACTGCCGCGCCTTGGTCACATCGGAAATCTGATCCTCAAACGGCAGGACGATTTCTCCCGCCACGCCGGTAAAGCGCACCTTGTTGCGATTATAGATGAAACCCAGACGCTCGCGGTTACCGCTGGGCCCTTCGGTGACATCGGTAATGATATAGTCGTGCTCGGGCCCCAGTACCGACATCAGGCGCGAGAAGGGGGTCAGGTCCTCACACACCTCCTGAACCGCCACCACATCAAAGGCCGACAGGACCTCGGCAATATAGTAGAAGCTGTCCTCCAGCCGCGGCCCGTGCGCAAAGCGGTTATCGTCGAAATTGCGGATATTCCACGTCCCCAGCAGCAGGGTCGAGGCGCTGCGTCCCGGAATTTGGGCCTTCAGCCCCTCGCGCAGACGTTTGAGCCCGTCCAGCGTCCGCAGCTTGGCCTCGGCGCGCTCAGGCTCTGGCAAATCGGCAAAGGCGTATTTCAGGCGTGAATAGGCGACCATAACTTCCCTCCCCTAGGTTCCGTAGTGGTGGGGAGGAGAGCAGATTACGGCGTTATTTTCTATCGCGGGTTGATCAACACGCCGTGATATGGGGGGTCAACCGCTTTTGGACACGTCCTTAAGCTCGGCCTCAAGCGCCGCCGCCTGCCCCTCTTCGCGTACCTTGCCGTCGTCGAAGATTTTGCCGATGATGTGACGGTACTCTTTATATTGGCGCAGTTCGTGGGCGGCGGCCATCTTCTCGGCCCATGAGGTGTCGTCGCGCCCCAGATGGCGCAGGACCGCCTGAAAGCGCAGATAGCGTTCGTGCCGGTTGCGCTCCGCCGTCTGTTCGGCCAGCCACAGCACCGCCCAGGCGATCACAATGAGCGGCAGCACCAGAAGTCCCCACCCGATCATGTCCTGAACCGTCACCAGCATACGCATCTCTCTAAAGGTTAACGCGTCACCATACGCTCATGGTTCCCGCAGCCCAAGCCCTTGCGCCAAAAAGACGAACCCGTCACACGCACAAAAAAACCTCCGGGAGCGCGCCCCGGAGGTTTTAATCGGTTCAGACCGAGCGGCTTACCACCACTGGGACGGTTTGTGCGTAAAGCCTGCGGCCTTTTCGAGCACCGCACCCACGGCCAGAGTTGTGCCTTCGTCCAGCGCCTTGCCGATCACCTGAAGGCCCAGCGGCAGACCCTTTGAGTCAAGCCCCGCCGGGACCGCCATGCCGGGCAGCCCGGCCAGGTTGGTGGTCACGGTGAAGACGTCATTGAGGTACATCTGCACCGGATCAGCGGCCTTTTCCGTATCGCCCAACTGGAAGGCAGCGGACGGCGTGGCCGGGGTCAGGATAACATCACAGCTGTTCCAGGCGTTGACGAAGTCTTCGGCAATGCGGCGACGCACCTTCAAAGCCTTGACGTAATAGGCGTCGTAGAAGCCCGCCGACAGCACATAGGTGCCAATCATGATGCGGCGCTTCACCTCGGCCCCAAAGCCTTCCGAGCGCGACAACTCATAGGTGTCGGTCAGGCTGCTGGCCGCCTCGGTGCGATGACCAAAGCGCATCCCGTCATAGCGGGCGAGGTTGGACGAGGCTTCCGCTGGGGCCACAATATAGTAGCACGGCAGGGCGTATTTGGTGTTGGGCAGCGAGATGCGCACGATCTCAGCACCGGCGTCTTTCAGCCACTGGATGCCCTGCTCCCACAGGGCGTCGATCTCGCCCGGAATACCGTCGAGGCGGTATTCGTCGGGTATGCCAACGCGCAGGCCCTTGATCGACTTACCGACAAAGCTCGAGAAATCCGGCAGGGCGTTGGGCAGGCTGGTCGAATCCTTGGCGTCGTGCGAGCACATGGATTGCAGCATGATCGCCGCGTCTTCGACCGTCTTGGTGATGGGACCGGCCTGATCGAGCGACGAGGCAAAGGCCACCATGCCGTAGCGCGAGGCGCGGCCATAGGTCGGCTTGATCCCGACCGTGCCGGTAAAGGCGGCTGGCTGACGGATCGAGCCGCCGGTGTCCGAGGCCGTGGCGGCCAGACACAGGTCCGCGGCCACCGCCGAGGCCGAACCACCCGACGACCCGCCGGGGGTCAGGGGCGCGTTGGAGGCGTTCGACTTCCACGGATTGGTCACCGGCCCCCAGTGCGAGGTTTCGTTGGACGAGCCCATGGCGAATTCGTCCATGTTCAGCTTACCCAGCATGACCGCGCCATCGTCCCACAGGTTCTGGGTAACGGTCGATTCGTAAGGCGGCACGAAGGTGTCGAGGATGCCCGAACAGGCGGTGGTGCGCACGCCCTTGGTGCAGAACAGGTCCTTGATGCCCAGCGGCGCGCCTTCGAGTGCGCGCGCCTCACCGGCCTTCAGGCGACGGTCGGACTCACCGGCCATCTCACGCGCCTTGTCGAACGTCGTCAACACATAGGCGTTCAGCGCCGGATTGGCCTTTTCGATGGCCCCGATAAAGGCTTCGGTCAGTTCGGTCGAGGAGAATTGTTTGGCCTTCAGGCCATCAAGCGCGCTTTTTAGCGTCAGTTTGGTGAGATCACTCATAACTATTCCACCACCCCCTATTCTACGACTTTTGGCACGATAAAGAAGCCATCTAGGCTTTTGGGGGCGTTCGACACGACATCGGCCACCTTGCCGCCATCGGTCACCACGTCGTCACGCAGGGGCTGGGTCATTTCCACGCAGGAGGTCATGGGCTGCACGTCGCTGACATCGACCTCATTGAGCTGCTCGATCCAGCCCAGAATGCCGTTCAACTGACCGGCCAGACTTTCCAGACGTTCGTCGCTTTCGCGCAGGCGCGACAGGCTCGCCACCTTGCGCACAGTTGCCACATCAATGGCCATGCGGAGACTCCTATATCTATGGAGTCCCGGTTAGCGAGGGCGCGCCCAAATGGCAAGGGGCACGCTTATTTAAATAGCAAAACAGCGCACCGGGGACAGTCGGTGCGCTGTTTGTTTCTGGCCTTGGGACAGATTATCGCTGAGCCGCGCTGCGGTCCGAATTGTCGGCATAAACCGCGCCATTGACCACCTTACCTTCGTGATAGGCCACAAGCGCGGGCAGGTTCGACTGCTGAACGGCGCGGTCCAGAGCCGCCGCGCCACAGGCCCGGTCTGAGGCTTTGGCGGCGCTGTCGTGAGCCAGACCAGAGTCGCAGGCGCGTTTTGCCGCAACCTTCAGCCGCGCATAGGCCTTTTCAACGGCTTTGGCATCGCTAAGCACTGCGGGCAGTTGCACCACGGCACGGGTTTCAATGTCACGCTGTTCGGCGGATACAGGGGTGACAAGGCTGAGCGACAG
>NZ_JAIXSV010000199.1 GCF_027484505.1 Asticcacaulis sp. | reverse complement strand
CGCGCCAGCGCGCGATAGGCGTCGATAAAGCGGGTCAGGCTGGCCGAACGGCGCGACAGGGTGGTGAGGGCGTCGCGCGCGTGGTCGGCGGCTTCGCCTGACATCGGGCTGAGATAGTCCCGCGCGATGTCGGCCAGCGACGAGATGGGCGTCAGGGAGTTCATGATTTCATGGCCCAGCACCTGAAGCGTATCGCGCAAGGTGGCGGCTTCGACGCGATAGATTTCCGACTGCACATCCGTCAGTGTGGCCAGCCGGAAGGCACCGTCCTCCGTCTGTACCTCGTTGAGGGTGAGGGCGTAGCGTCGCCCGAAGAGATCCAGCCGGGGCTCGTTCGGGGGTGTCAGGGCCGACAGCAGGGACTCGCGACCGCGCACAATGGCGTCGTCGGTTTCAAACAGGGCGCGCGCCGCCCGGTTGACGGCCTGCGGCATCCCGCCGGGGGCCAGACTGATCAGGGGCAGGGGAATCTGATCCAGAAAGACGTGCACGGGATCGCTATGGCCCGCCGGCGCAGAGGCGGGCGGGAGCGTCGCGGCCGCTCGGTCTCCGCTCATCAGATAGGCAAACAGGATCAGACAGACGAGTGCCCCCAGCGCAGCATTGGCCCATAGTGCCCGGTTCACGGCGTCACCTACAAAGGCGGCGCTCAGGGCCAGGGCCAGAAGGGCCAGTCCCTGCCTCAGACGGGGCTCAGAGACCATGTTTGGCCATCCTTCGATAAAGCGAAGGCCGGGTCAGCCCCAGTTCAGCCGCTGCGGCAGACACATTGAAGTTATGCCGGTTAAGGGCCTCTTCGATCAGACTTTTTTCGGATTGCGCCAGATTGCCTCTGGGGGCGTCGGCGGCCGCGCCGGGGCGATCGTGCAGGTGCAGGTCGGCGGGCGTCAGGGCCGGATGGTCCGACAGGATGATGGCGCGTTCAATCACGTGTTTCAGCGCGTGGACATTATCGGTCCACGCTTCGGCCTGAAGACTGGCGCGGGCTTCTGGCGACAGGGTGCGCGGGTGAAAACCGTGCAACTGGCAGGTGGCCAGAATAAAATGCTCGGCCAGAGGCACGATGTCTTCGACCCGTTCACGCAGGGGGACGAGGGCGATATCCATGGTGCTGAGGGCGTACATCAGTCCGCGGTCCAGCCCGATTTCGGCGCGGGGTCTGGCGCTGGTGGAGATGACGCGGCTGTTGGAACGTGGCGCGCGATGCAGATAGCTCAGCAGGGCGGGAACGATCTTGTCCGGCAGGCGGTCGATGTTTTCGAGGATCAGCGTGCGGTTGGGCGTATCGTCAAGGTCTTCGGGGGACAGGGTGGCGCATTCCACCACACTGAGGCTTGAGCGGCGCGACTGATGGTGCAGGACGGTCGCCGCCAGCGACTTGCCCGTCCCGGTCTCGCCGCTAAACAGCACGGGGATGGTCAGGGCGGCGCAGCGGTCCATGGCCGCCATGAGGCGGCGCATGGGTTCCGACAAACCGATCAGGGCCGGGGGGCGGGTGGGGGCCAGCGTGTCGGTGCGCCGGGACGCAAGGGTCGCCTCCACGGTCGCCAGCAGGCGCTCATTGTTCCACGGCTTCATCACGAAGTCGCGGGCCCCGGCGCGCAAGGCCTGAACGGCGATCTGAAGCCCGCTGTGCCCGGTGACCACAATGACGCTGAGGCTCGGATCGTGGCGCAGCATATCCGCCAGACCGTCAAGCCCCTCCTGTCCGGAGGTCTGCGATTTGGAAAAGTTCAGATCGAGCAGCACCAGATCGACCGGCGTGGTGGCCAGCAGGCTGAGGGCGGTGACGGGCGACGCGGCCTCCAGATAGGTGTATCCGGCCCGGCGGAACAGAAGCTCTGCCGTTTTGCGCACATCCGGGTCGTCGTCAACAAACAGAAGGGTGGGGGAGGGTTCAGACATGTACGCTTTCGGACAAGGCGGTCAATTGAGCGGACACTTTGTAAGCGTCATCGAAAAAAGTCAACCAATACGAGCGGTTATATATAGTTGAAGCGTCTGGTAAACTACGCAGGCGAACACTGACGATTCGGCACGACGACGCCCGAAACGCGCAGATGTCAAAAAACGCGCAGCGAACATACGACAGAGTCCCATAGTGCTCTCTCGATTTTGGTCTGACAATAATATAAAAATCCGGTCGTGCGCGTCAAGGACGCCGCAAAGGACAACGGAACAGGGGAGACGGTGGATGAAGCTCAAAGCGACCTTGGTGGGGGCGTGCGCCCTGTTATCGGTGGTGACCAGCGCCTCTTTCGCGCAGGCTCCGGCAGGGCAGTTGCGCGTACCCGACGCGCATCTCTATGTCGGCGCCAATTATCAGCCAGTGGATCGCACGCCCGCGCAGATTCATCAGGATATTGCGCGCATGAAGGCCGCCGGTTTCACCGTGGTGCGTATGGGCGATCTGTCGTGGGATTACTTCCAGCCGGCCGAGGGTGTCTTCACTTTTGAGGCCTTTGATGCGGTGCTGGAGGAGATGCATCGCAACGGTATCAAGGTGATTGTGGACATTCCGGGCCAGCCGGCCCCCATGTGGCTGCACAAGGCCTATCCGGGCGTGGACCTTGTCACACAGAACGGCACACGCCTCTATGCCGCCGAACGCTATATGGATGATACCAGCGACCCTGATTATCTGAGGCTGGTCGCCGCATTGGCCGAGGCCATGACCAGACGCTATGGCCACCATCCGGCGGTCATTGCCTTCGGCTACAATAACGAAATCGGCAATGGCTTTATGTCTTATTCCGAGGCCGACAAGACCCGTTTTGTGGCGTGGCTGCAAAAAAAGTACGGCTCTCTGGAGACTCTGAACAAGGCCTGGGCGACGCAGCGCTGGTCACGCACCCTGACCGCGTGGGACCAGGTGGAAATCCCTTATGGGGATGGGCCCGGTCCCTTTGAGCGCTATCTGGATCTGCGCCGCTACTGGTCAGAAGCGACGATCAATGTCCTGATGATCCTTGAAAACGCCCGGCGTAAAAACGCGCCGGACAAGCCGGTCATTTCCAACCTGTGGGACAGCAGCGACCGCAAGGGGTTCGACTATCTGTCTACCTATAAGCAGTATGTCTCGCACGGGTCGCACGGCTATTATAACGGCGATGCCATCAGTGGCGCCTTCGAAACCCTGATGATGCGCGGCGCCTTGCCGACACCGAGCTGGTTTTCCGAATTTCAGGCGGGCGGCGGTGGCTATTACGGCACCAAAGGCCGGTCGCGCATGTGGGGCTATTTCGGCCTGCTGAACGGGGCGCAGGGCATGCTGGCCTGGACGTTCAATACGCATCTGGGCGGCGAGGAGCAGGCGCTTTTTGGCCTGATTGATCACGACGACACCCCGTCGTGGAAGCTGGACGAATGGGCCTCCATGGCCAAAGAGTTCAAAACGCTTGAAAAACTGGGCTTCCCCCGCGAACTGAAGCCACAGGTCGCCATCGCCTATTCGTTCGAGGCCAAGACCGCTGCAAGCCCCAAAAGCTGGTCGAATACCGTCGCCCAGTACCTGACCACGCCCTATATGGTTCAGGCGCACAATGCCTTTTCGCCCGTCTATAACGACAATATCGACGTCGCTGTGATCAATGTCGGCAAGGAGGACCTCAGCCGCTACAAGATGGTCGTGGTGCCGGGCCTCTACCTGATGGACAAGGCGTCGGCGGACAATATCCGCCAGTATGTGAGGGACGGCGGCACGGTGGTGATGACCGCGATGTCCGCCAAGGTGAACGAGACAAACCAATGGTTTAATACGCCTTTACCGGGCTATCTGTCAGACGTCTTCGGGGTGAAGACACGCGAATTTTACCGCAGGGACGCCGCTTTGAGCGGGCAGATCGGGGCAGCGTCGGTCAATACCACCATTCACTTCTATGAGGTGCTGGAACCGACCACCGCCACGGTTCTGGGCCGTTTTTCCAATGTCGAGGGAACGCCTCCGGTGGCTACGATCAATAGCTACGGAAAGGGGCAGGCCATCTATGTCGCAACGCCCGCTCAGCCGTCGGTGCTGCAACCCATATACCGCAGCCTCTATGGCAGGCTGGGGATTACGCCGGGGCCCGCGACCCCTGAGGGCGTCTATGCGCGGGTGGTGAACGGGCGCACCCTGTATGTGAACGCCTCCTACGGTCCGAAAGATATCCGTATTGAAGGCACGAAAACGGGGTTACTGTCCGGAAAAACGTGGTCGGGGACTCTACATCTGGAGGCCGACGGCGTTGATATTGTGCAATAGGCCCCGTTGCGTGGATGGGCTGCCTCGACGTGGGGACATTCAGGTATGAAACGCTTTGTGGAACTCGCGCTTTTCGCCGCCTGTCTCAGCCTGTTCACGGGCGGGCCTGCGTTTGCGGCACCGCCTTTGCCACCCGTGACGGTGACCGGGGGCCAGATTGCCGGTGTGGATGAGCAGGACGTTCATAAGTGGCTGGGTATTCCCTTTGCCGCGCCGCCGGTCGGTGATCTGCGCTGGCGCTCGCCACAACCGGTGATACCCTGGCAAGGGGTGAGAGCGGCGGATGCCTTTTCACCAGCCTGTGCCCAAACCGCGACATGGCTGCCTAATCCCAAAAGCGAAGATTGCCTGTATCTGAACATCTGGGCACCCAAAAACGCCCGTAACCTGCCGGTCATGGTGTGGATACATGGGGGCGGCTATTACGGCGGGAGCGCCGCCCAGCCGTCCTATGACGGGCGCAATCTGGCGCGGCACGGGGCGGTCATTGTCACCCTAAACTACCGTCTGGGCGTCCTCGGCTTTTTTGCCCATCCTGAGCTTTCGGCCGAGTCGCCGCACAAGGCCTCGGGCAATCAGGGCATCGAGGATCAGATCGCCGCCTTGCAATGGGTGCGCGACAATATCGCGGCCTTCGGCGGCGATCCGCAGCGCGTTACCATTTTTGGCAATTCGGCCGGCGGTGAATCCGTCGCACAACTGATGGCATCACCGGTCGCCAAAGGCCTGTTTCAGCGCGCCATCTCCCAAAGCGGCAATTTCGGCGTGCCGCTCAATGCCAGTGAGAACGCCTATTTTTCGCGACAATCGGCCGAAGATCGGGCGCTGACCTACGCCAAGGCGGTCGGGTCCACCCATATCTCTGATCTTCGCCACCTGAGCGTCGAAGACTTGCACAAGGTAGCCTATTACACGCTCCCCAGCGTTGATGGCTATGTTTTGCGTGAAGACCTGACGACGACCTATACCCAGAAGCGTCACAACGATGTGCCCTTGATGGCGGGCTGGACCGCTGACGAAGGCAAGGATCTGGCGCCGGAACTGCTGTTCACCCAGACTTTTACCGCGGCCAATTATCAGGCTTTGGTGACAAGGCTTCTGGGGCATGCGCCTTCACCGGAACTTCTGGCCGCCTATCCCGGTGCTACGGACGCCGAAGCCAAAGCCTCGATCAACCGGCTGAGCAATGACTGGTGGGGCTGGCGCATATGGTACTGGGCCGGGCTTCAGGCCAGAGAGGGTAAGGCCAGGCCGTACCTCTACTATTTTGCCCACATGCCAGCGCAACCCAAGCCCTGCTATTATGGGTGCGGTGTCGGTCATGGCGCGGAAATCCTGTTCGTCTTTGATAATCTGGATGCCGAAAAACGCGACTGGACGCCGCAGGACCGGCAACTGGCGACCCGACTTGCTGACACATGGGTGCGTTTCGCCAGAGACGGTGATCCCGGAAAGGATTGGCCGGCTTTTGATGGCCGTTCTGCCCGTGTGCACATCATTGCCACCGAAAAGGGTGCGAAAGAGGCGCAGACCCTGCCGGATTTCTCGCTGTTCTCACCCCCTTCCGAACCCCAAAAATAACGTTTCACACAGGAGACTCCATGCCCGTTAAAGCTTCCCGCAGGACCCTCGCTGCCCTGATCGCAGGTACCGTTCTGGTGCCCTCTGCCGTATTGGCCGCGCCCGCCGCGCGTCAGGTCACGCTCGACGTCACAAAGGCCACGCAGCCGGTTGACCGCTTTTATGACCTCTCGGTGGGGGCCGATTATCCGGGCACGACGATCCGCGAGGCCAATCTGGCGCAACTGGAAATCGCGGCTAAGGAACTGGGGTTCCGCTATATCCGCTTCCACGACATCTTCCACGACGAACTGGGCACGGTGAAGAGGGTTGATAACAAGCTGGTCTATGACTGGACGAAGATCGACTATCTCTACGACCGTCTGCTGAAGATGAAGATCAAGCCCTTCGTCGAGCTGGGCTTTACGCCGTCGGCGCTGAAGACCTCGGATCAGACCATCTTCTACTGGAAGGGCAATACCTCACCCCCGCGCCTCGACCTGTGGAAGCAGCTGGTGCATGATTTCACAAAGCACCTGATCGACCGCTACGGTATTGAAGAGGTGCGTAGCTGGTATTTCGAGGTGTGGAACGAACCTAATCTCGATGGTTTCTTCCAGTATGCCGATCAGGAGCAGTATTTCGCCCTTTATGGTGTCACAGCCCGCACGCTGAAAGCCATCGACCCGCAATTGCGCGTCGGCGGCCCGTCCACCGCCGGGGCGGCTTGGGTGCCGGAGCTTCTGGCCTATGCCAGGGCGACGAATACGCCCGTCGATTTCGCCACCACCCACACCTATGGCGTCGATTACGGCTATCTCGACGAAGAGGGTAAGATGGACCTTCAGTTGTCGAAGAAGCCGGACGCCATCATCGCCGACGTCAGAAAGGTGCGCGCCGAGATCGAGGCCTCGCACCTGCCCGGCTTGCCGCTGATCTTCACCGAATGGAGCACCAGCTATAATCCGCGCGACCTCAGCCACGATTCCTACGTCGCCGCCCCCTATATTCTCAGCAAGCTGAAGGGCACCAAGGGTGTGGCGCAGGGCATGAGCTACTGGGTCTATTCGGACCTGTTCGAGGAACCCGGCCCCCCCAACGCGCCCTTCCACGGCGGTTTTGGCCTGATGAACCGCGAAGGTATCCGCAAGGCCTCGTGGTTCACCTATAAGTATCTTAACACGCTGAAGGGCAATGAAATCCCGGCATCTGACGATCAGGTGTGGGCGGCCTATGACGGCAAGGGGGCTTCGGCGGTTATCTGGGACTTCCAGTTGCCGGATCAGAAGGGCTCAAGCAACAAGACCTTCTTCTCGAAGCTGGTCCCCAATGCCAGATCGGCCCCGGTCAGCCTGCAACTGACGGGCCTGAAACCCGGCCCTTATCGCCTGACGGTGCAGCGCTCGGGCTATAAGAAGAACGATGCCTACTCCGCCTATATAGAGCTGGGGGCACCGGACACACTGACGCCGGCACAGATCGAAAAGATGCAGGCCCTCACCACCGATGCCCCCGAAACCGACCGCAAGGTGACGGTTGGGTCAAACGGCACGGTGTCGATCAGCGTCCCCATGTCTAGCAATGATGTGGTGCTGGTAAAGGTGCAGCCCGCGTCCTGATGGGGTCACCCTGTGGGCCGGTCTATCGGCCGGCTCACAGGAATTTTGCGGGGGGCGTCAGGCTTCGATGGGAGCCGCTTCGACCTGCCGCAGCGTCGCGCGCAGCAATTCCCGCATCATGCCCTCGGCCCCGGCCGCATCGCCATTCGCAATGCAGGTCATGATCTGCTGCTGGAAGGAGAGGGTGAGCGGGCTGGGCTGAGCGTGGGTATATTCCATGTACAGCGCGGTGCTGATCAGGGCCAGCAGGCGCGTGAAAAACGCATTGCCGGATTCCAGCACGATTGTCTGGTGAAACTGGATCGCCGCCGTTAGGCGCGCTTCCGACTGAGCGGGGGCCGCTTCGAGCGCCGCAAAGATGTTCTGAAGCGATTTTACCACCGCCGCATCGCTTCGCGCCGCCGTCAGACCGGCGGCTACGGGTTCGACCGCCAGACGCATCTGGATAAATTCCCGGAAAATCTCCAGAGAGAAGGGCCGGCGACGCAGCCAGAAGCTGATTTCCGGATCGAGAAGGTTCCAGGCGGCCAGCGGCTGAATACGGTCGGCGCGCTGGCGGATACTGATCAGGCCCTTGCCCATCAGCATACGAATGGCTTCGCGGATCACCGTGCGGCTGGCCCCGTAGCGCACACTCAGTTCGGCTTCGTTGGGCAGGCCCGAACCGTCGAATTCACCGGCGACAATGGCTTCACCCAGCAGGCGGTGAACATGGACGGCCATCTTGGCCCCCGTCTCCATAAGGTCAGTCATTGCGCCCTCAGATCGTGCGGTATTCATCGTCTCTCTACGTCTAACGCATTCAATGTGCACTTCAAAGCACTATGGCGCATTTGCAAACGTGACCGTGTGGATGAGCCTTCGGGAGTCGCTATGTGTCCGTATTCGGACACCTCGAACAGTTTCGATCGCGTCGCATGTGTCATTGCGGAAATAATCACGCATATTCAGCCTATTAGCTGAGGGCCGGCGGCGCGTTATACTTCTGAAAAACGGTTGCGCAAACGCCGCCGATGTTCAGGGGAACGGGAATGTACGACGACGCCTTGCTGATCACAGACGCCCACTGCGAGTCCTTGCGTTATGGACCGCCGCGTCTCTGTGTGAACGAAGGGCAGGTTTTCCTGTCGTTTCAGGTCGATAACCCCACCCCGTGGCATATCACCGAATATGTCCAGATCTACGCCCGGCTGAGACAAGCCGACGGCGGTGTGTGCGAAAGGCTGATCGGCTGGGAAGGGTGCCCTGTGGCACCGGGTCAACAGCGAACCCTGCATTTTTACGCCGAAGCTCTGAGTGGTCAGGCGGCCAGTGACGCCCCCGGGGCTTTATCCGGGCTGCTGGAGGTGCAGATACGCAGTCTGTCTCAGCTCCGTTCCCGACTGATCTGCCGCGATCACTGCGAGCGCTTGTAAAAAGCCCTCGCTGAACAGGGAGACAGTTCAGCGAGGGGGAGTGGCCTCATCCAACGGGGAGAAGGCTTGATGCTCAGTGCGGTGCCAAACCAGTTGGCGAATAAGTAATATACTCATACAAAATGATGCACAAGAGGTTCGGGCTGATTTTTTATCGATAAATTGCAATTTCCTTTGTTTATAGCCGAAATTCTCATTTCATCGGACAATTATGTGATGTTTTTGCATCAAATATGAAAACAATTGCACAACGCTCAAAAACATTCTTGTCGTACAATAATATAATAGTGTGATATGAGCCCGTGCCCGCAGACGAGTCTGTCGCGGTCATCCAGTCAAACAAGAACGCCGCCGGATAGAGGACGGCTCACAGGGGAGGCATGTATGTTGCCAATAAAATCGCGCTTTTTAGCGCTCGTTGCCGGAACCTCGGCGATCGCCTTGTCAATGGCGATGCCGGTCTGTGCGCAAAACGCCACCGAGGCCAAGGAAGCCGAGGCCGCCAAAGCCGATGGCGATGCCGTCATCGTTGTCACTGCGCGTCGCAAGGCGCTTCAGTCGGCCATTGAAATCAAGAGGAAGGCCGACACGATCGTCGATTCGATCGTTGCCGACGAAGCAGGCAAGCTGCCCGACAATTCGATCACCGAAGTGCTGCAACGCATTTCGGGCGTGTCGATCTCGCGCTTCACTTCGACCAACGGCGGCAGCTCGGCGTTCCAGATTGAAGGGACGGGCGTCACCGTGCGCGGTCTGCCCTTCAATTCAAGCATGCTCAACGGCCAGCAGCTGTTCAGCGCCAATGGTGCCAGCGCCATCAGCTGGAACGAAGTGACGCCTGAACTGATGGCCGGTGTCGATGTCTATAAGGCGTCGCGCGCAGACCTGATCGAAGGCGGTGCGTCGTTGATCAACCTGCGCACCCATCTGCCCTTCGATTTCAAGGCCCCCCAGCTTAACCTCACGGTGGGCGGCAGCTACGGCAGCCAGGTGAAAAAGGCTTCGCCGCGCGTCTCCGCCATGGTCTCCAGGCGCTTCGACACCAATATCGGTGAAATTGGCGTACTGTGGGATGTCGCCTACAGCCGCCTGCACCAGCAGAGCAGCAACCTTCAGGTCGGCGCCATGTTCGGTGAGTATTCGCCGAACTCCACGCGTGACGACCATATGGCTTTTGTTCCCAGCTCGTTCACCTGGAGCAACAATCTCAGCCAGCGTGACCGTTACGGTGCCTATCAGGCCATCCAGTGGCGACCGACGGAAAACCTGACGCTGACCAACACCGTCTTCTTCTCGCAATATATCGACGCAGGACGCGGTAATACCGGATCGGTAGGGTCGAGCCCTTCGGCAACGTCCGCCGTTATGCCAAAGGTGGGCCGCCCGGTTGAATTTGATGCCGATGGCGCTTTCCGAAGGGGCAGTCTGACGGTCGGGTCCACTGGTAATGCGGTGGAATTCCAGAATCAGAGCAAGACCATTGGCTGGTTGCCCAGCTGGTATCAGCTTGATTGCGGCGCCACCTTTGGGGGCCCAGCCTCATCGCTCCAGTGGGACTGGTCAGCCAGTGCCGGGGTTGATCCCTCAAATCCCCCGGCGGGATGGGACGGCAGACGCCTGGTGCAGTGCGGGCCTGCGGGCACGTTTAACCCGAGCGGCGGGGCGTCGGCCTCGCACAGCAAAAGCTCTACCCTCGATATCTCGCAAAGCTTCCTGTGGACGGCTGGCGAACAGTTGACGGTGCGTGGCGGCGCGCAGTATGTGCGTTCGCGTATGACCGGGGAAAACATGTTTGTGGGCCTCGCCCAGACGAGCCCGCTGGTGAACTCGATGGACGTTGACCTGACAGGGTCTCTGCCGCTTCTGACGGGTCTTTCCACCACTGGCCTGCTTGACAAGAGCAAGGCATATCTCAGCAATTTCGGCTATCATAAACCCGATAACAAGGGCGAGATGACGGCTGCCCACTTCGATGTGGAATACCGGCCCAGCGATGAGGGCTTCCTGCGCACGGTTACCTTTGGCGCACGTATCGCCAAGCGTACCGAAAACGACGACAATGTGGGAACCTATTGGGCACCGCTCAGCCAGTCGTGGCTGTCGAATCCGTGGGGGGCGCATCCCGGCGATCCGTCCTATGGCGCAGGGAATATTCTGTATCTGACCAACCCGAACGTCCGCGCGTCGGATTACGAGGTCGCCACCTTCCCGAATTTCTTCGGCGGCGACGCGGCGGTTCCGGCGCAGCTTCTGGTCCCCAGCCAGTCCCTGATGCAAAGTTATGACTGGTACCATCTGCTCAAGACCTATAACGGGCAAATCGCCAACGGTACGGCGGATCAGTACTGGACGCGCTATATCGATCAGGGGCTGAACAAGACCGACAGCCGCATCGTCAACAAGGCCATCTATATCCAGGCCAAGTTCGCCCACGACGGTTTCGGGTTCATTCCGGCGTTTTCGGGCAATATCGGGGTGCGTTCGTTCACCGAAACCCTGACGGCGAGCGGCCTTCTGTCCACGCCCAATGCGACGAACCTCGCGCTCACCGAAAAGGACAGCACGGATTATTTCAACGCGCAGCAGGTGAAGACCGCCAATCCCAACGCCAACCCGGTGTTCCCGACGCTCTATGCGTTTGTTCAAGGGTATAGCCTGCAACAACGCAATTACAGCTACCATCGTGTTTTGCCGTCGTTCAACATCAAGTTCGACGTCAGCGACACCTTCATCATTCGCGCGGCAGCGTCGAGGGCGTCGGCACCACCGAATCTCAATGACATCCGCGCTGGCGGGTCGGTTGGTGCCCGATCGCGGCCTGCCACCAATCCGCAGGCCCCCGCGATTCTCACCGGGGTTTCCGTCAATGGTGGCGGTGCTGATCTGAAGCCGACCATGATCAACAGTCAGGATGTGACGTTCGAATTCTATCCGTCGTCGTCGAGCTTCTTCTACGTTGATCTGTTCGCCAAGCAGATCGAGGATCACCCGGTGTTCCATTCGTTCATCGCCAACAATCTGCCCATCCCGGCGAAGGCGTATGCCAATGGTCAGACTCCGCCGGTCAAGGCCGGGGACCCGGACCCGGGGACGCCGGCAACGCTCGATCTGCCGTGGCTCTATCTGCAGAACAAGACCTCTGACCAGAAGGCCGAGATCAAGGGCTTTGAAATCGGTGGCCGTAAATTCTTCGATCAGCTTCCCGGCTGGATGCGTGGGTTTGGTATTGATGCCAACCTGACCTATATCGACAGCAAAAATCCGGCCCAGCAGGCCAATAGCGTGCTAACCCCGCCGCCGGCCAATGGCGCTCTGCCGGGCCTCAACCCGGATGGCACCGTGCCGCAGACCTACCCCGACCTTCCCTATGCCGGGTTGTCGAAGTGGGCCTATAATATCCAGCTGCTGTACAGCCGCGACAAGGTCAATGTCCGTCTGGCCTACAACTGGCGGGACAAGGCCTTGCTGTCTACCAATGTCAATCCGCTGTCCTACGCGACAAGCGGCGGCAACCCTTACATCCTAAATACCAGCCCAAGCAACTTTGACAGTGCCCATTCCTATCCGGTGTACAACATGGTTCCGGCCTATATGGCGGCGGCCGGTTACCTGGACCTGGGCTTTGACTACAGGCTGAACGAGAAGATTTCCGTGTCCTTCAACGCGAACAACCTTCTCAATACAAAGTCGAAAACACTTCAGGAGCCTGTGCCTGGCGTGTTCGAGCCTTACGATTACAACGTTAGCGATCAGCGTTACGAAGTCACCGTGCGGGCGCGCTTCTAACGACCTGAAGGGGAAGGGCGCTTCATGGCGAAGTGCCCTTCTTCTTCCACATTCGGAAATGCTCTATGAACAGCGTACAGCAACAGGACATCGTTATACTGGGCGGCGGCGCGGCGGGGTGGATCGCGGCGGGGTTGCTGGCGCGCAAGACGGATCGCCGTCGAACGCGCATCACCGTGGTGGAATCCGAGGAGATCGGCATTATTGGCGTCGGGGAGGCGACGGTGCCGGTACTGGCGCACTGCAACGCCTTACTCGGCATTGACGAAAATGACTTTATTCGCCGCACCCAGGGCACGTTCAAGCTGGGTATTGAGTTTTGCGACTGGGATGTCGTGGGGAACCGGCATTTCCACGCCTTCAGCGACTATGGTCATCAGGTGGAGGGGGTATCGACCCATCACTACTGGCTGAGACTGCGGCAGGCCGGCGATACGCATCCGATCGATGACTATTCGTTCGCCTACGCCGTTGCCAAAAACAATCGTTTTGCACCGGGCGATCCGCAGAATGCGCGCTATCACTATGCCTATCATTTCGATGCCGCCCTGTACGCCCGCTATCTGCGCGAGGTGGCGACCGGGCAGGGGGTACAGCGTATCGAAGGCCGGATGACGCACGTCGATCTGGACAGTGCGTCTGGCCATATCACCGGCATCCATCTTGCCGATGGTCGTAAGGTCCCCGGCGACCTGTTTCTGGATTGCACCGGTTTCGCGTCCGAATTACTGGGAAAGGCGCTGAACACGCCGTTTGTTGACTGGTCACACTGGCTGCTGTGCAACAGCGCCATGGCGGTCCCGGCGACGCGGACCGGCGCGCCCATGCCGTTTACGCGGTCCACCGCCCACGCCGGGGGCTGGCGCTGGACGATTCCCCTGCAACACCGCAGCGGCCATGGCATGGTCTATAATTCGGACCTCTGGAGCGACGACGCAGCGCGCGACGCTCTGCTTGGTGCCATTGAGGGCGAACCACTGGCTGAACCCAGAATGTTCCGCTTTACTTCCGGGCATCGCAAGGCCTTCTGGAACCGCAACTGTATAGGGATCGGTTTCGCCTCCAGCTTTCTCGAACCGCTGGAGTCCACCGGGCTACAGCTGATCGTCATGGGCGTCCTGAAGTTGCTTCAGTTCTTCCCCGAAAGGACGATCAACCCCGTTTTGCGCGACGAGTACAATCGGATCTCCACCCGCGAGATCGAGCGTATACGCGACTTCATCATTGCGCACTATTACCTCTCACGCCGGCCAGAACCGTTGTGGGCGGCGTGCCGCGACATCGAGATACCCGACAGCCTGCGCCACAAGCTGGAGGTATGGAACGCCAGCGGACAAATCCCGCTGGGTGATCTGGAGTCCTATATGGAACCGAGCTGGCTCGCCATCCTGCTGGGCAATGGGGCCGTGCCCGCGCGCCATGCCGTAGCGGCGGACCTCTACCCGTTGGAACAGATTAAAAAAGGTATGGATTTGCGCCGCGAAGAGATCAGGCGCTCAGCGCAGGCGGTCATGTCGCATCAGGAGTTCATCGACCGGTACTGCAAGGCGGCTTCTGAGCGGCCTCAGGCAAAGTTAGGGATAGCTTGACAGTACGCAAAGGGTTTTATTATCATATAATCATTCAATTTATCGGCGTCGAATGTAGCGAGGCCGAAGGGATGGGGTGACGCCCTTTCAAGAACAGATGTCTTGACGACCCCTCCGCAAAGCCGTCCCCTGTGTCGGCTGTAACCCCTGAAATCTGAAACAGTCACAAAGAGAGCCGTAAACGGCCTGAACAAAATGAGGAAGTACCCTATGACAAAACAAACCGGCAAGACGCCAAAGGTCCTGAACCGTCGCCATCTGATCATGGCCACCGCCTGCGTGGTGCCCTTATCGGTCGTGGCCTGCGGTGGAGGTGGAGGCGGTGGCGTATCGACGGCCTCCGCAGGCGGCACCTCCTCGTCGTCTTCCTCATCCGCCTCATCGTCCTCATCAGCGAGCGGTTTGTATCCCAACTACAATACAAATCCGCTGTCGGCGAATGCGGCCGGGATGAGCAGCACGGCGGCCGAGATTGCCGCCAAAATCAAGCTGGCCATCAATATCGGCAATACGATGGAAGCCATAGGCGGGGAGACCGCCTGGGGTAATCCGCTCATCACCCAGGCGCTTGTCAACAAGTATAAGGCTTTGGGATTTGACGCCATTCGACTGCCGTGCGCCTGGGACCAGTATGCGGATAAGGCAACGGCGAAGATTTCCAGTACCTGGCTGGATCGCGTCAAGACGGTTGTACAGTATTGCATCAACGCCGACCTCTATGTGGTGCTGAACATCCACTGGGATGGGGGATGGCTTGAGAAGCACATAGATGAGGCCAGCAAGGATGCGGTCAACGCCAGGCAGAAAGCGTTCTGGGAGCAGATCGCCACCCATCTGCGCGACTTCGACGAGCGCCTGATTTTCGCCAGCGCTAACGAGCCGGACGCCGGTACGGAAGCGAATACAAAAATCCTGCTCAGCTACCATCAGACCTTTATCGACGCTGTGCGCGCGACCGGCGGCCGAAACGCCTACCGCACCCTCGTCGTGCAGGCGCCGCAAACCAATACCGAGCTTGCCGTTTCGATGTGGCCGGGCATGCCCACCGATACCGCGACGAAGCGTCTGATGTTCGAAGTCCACTACTACGCGCCGTCGCAGTTCATGATCATCGACAAGGACGCGTCCTGGGGCAAAATGTTCTACTACTGGGGTCGCGACAACCATTCGACGATCGAGCCGGACCGCAACGCGACCCACAGCGAGGAGCCCTATGTCGATCAGCAGATGCTGGCGATGAAAACCAACTTCATCGACAAGGGCATCCCCGTCATCGTCGGCGAGTATGGTGCGTGGCGTAAAACCCAGCCGCTCGACATGCCCAAGCACAATGCCTCGGTGGATTTCTGGAACCGTTATGTCACCCAGCAGGCGCGGGCCAATGGCGCCGTGCCCTTCTTCTGGGACACCGGAGCCCTCATCGATCGCACCACGCTTGCGGTCAAGGATCAGGCGATGCTGGACGCCCTGCTCATCGGAGCCGGAAAGAAATAAGAGCGGAAGCCATCCGCTCAGGCACAGGGCCTGCAACGCACAGAACAGTCTATCGGTTGTTCGAATTCATGAGGCGTTACAAAAAAATGAGAGCATTCGCCGACTCAATTGAGCCGACGAATGCTCTGACTGTGCGTATAAGAGTCTCTTTACATGAGGTTTAATAAACACCAATCAGGGCCATAAAGGAAAAGATCATGGTGAAGCTAACCAAGCGCAGCCTGCTGGGCGGTGTACCACTGATGGGGGCGTTGGGTGCGGTTGCCGGGGCCGGTTTTGTGGCCCCCAAGGCCATGGCAGCCCCTGAGAGCGATGCCTGTCAGCCCAGACCACCGGTCCGTTACGATCTGCCGGTCGCCAAAGGGCCGTTTCAACCGACGCCGGAGTCGCTGAAGACCTATCAGACGCCCGACTGGTTCCGCGATGCCAAATTCGGTATCTGGTCGCACTGGGGCCCGCAGGCCGTGCCGCGCGTCGGGGACTGGTACGCGCGTAACCTCTATATCCCCGGCCACTTTCACAATACGCACCACGTCAAGACCTACGGCCAGCCGTCCAAGTTTGGCTATAAGGACATCATCCCCCTGTGGAAGGCCGAAAAGTTTGATCCCGAAGGGTTGATGGATCTTTATGCGGCGGCCGGGGCCAAATACTTCGTCAGCATGGGCGTCCACCACGACAATTTCGACCTTTGGAAGTCGAAGCACCACAAATGGAACGCGGTCGCCATGGGCCCCAAACGCGATATTGTCGGCGCGTGGGCGGCGGCGGCGCGCAAGCGCGGCCTGCGGTTCGGCGTCTCCGAGCATCTGGGGGCCAGCCACAACTGGTTCCACCCCAGCCATCTGTATAATCAGACCTGGCCGGAAAACGGCGTCGCCTATGACGGGGCCGACCCGCAATATGCCGACCTCTATCATCCGGCCCATAACGAGCCTTATCGCGGCACGGCGGACACCTGGTACACCAAGGACCCGGCCTTCCATCAGATCTGGTACAACCGTATTCAGGACCTGATCGACAGCTATGAACCGGACCTCCTCTATTCAGACGGCGGTCTGCCCTTCGGTGTGGTCGGGCGCAGTCTGGTCGCGCACATGTACAACAAGAGCGTGGCGCGCGCCGGACGCAACGAAGCCGTCTATAATGGCAAAGATTTCGGCTCCGGCGAGTTCTACAGAGAGGCCTTCGTGCAGGACGTCGAACGCGGCGTGCTGAAAGGCATCAATCCCTATCCGTGGCAGACCTGCACGTCGAACGGCGACTGGTTCTATTCGGACGGGTTCAAGTACAAGACCAGCACCGAGGTGATCCACATGCTGTGCGACATCGTCAGCAAGAACGGCAATCTGCTGATGAATGTGGTGCAGTATCCCGACGGCAGCTTGCCGCCGGAATCGCAAACCCTGCTGGCCGATCTGAGCGCATGGATGCAGGTCAATGGCGAGGCCATTCATGGCACCCGGCCGTGGACGCAGTTCGGCGAAGGCCCGACCGAGGCCGCCGAAGGGGCGTTTCAGGAGGGGACGGCCTATTCGGCGCAGGACATTCGCTTCACGACGCGCGGCAAGACCCTGTATGCGATTTCGCTGGGTAAGCCCGAAGGTCGCCTCGCCATTCAGGCGCTGGGCAAAAACGTGAAACAGGGGCGGGCGGTGAAGCAGGTGCGTCTCCTGGGAGTGGCCAAACCCTGCGCCTTCCGTCAGGAGGCGGGGGCACTGGTGATCGAGGTGCCTCAGGGGGCCTCGCCCATGGCCAGCGCGTTTGAAATTACCTTCCGCGGCTAGAGCGCAGGTCGATAGCACGAAAAAAGCGGCGTCCGGATGGTCCGGATGCCGCTTTTTTTGATCCAGAGTGCAATCCGATAAAGTGGAAACCACTTTTCGGAAAAATTGCGCGACTAAACAAAAACTTAGAGCATTCGGCGGCTCAACTGAGCCGACGAATGCTCTAAGCACAGGTCAGTTCGATGACCGTGAGCGGGTCACCGCGCGACTCTGCGGCCACCTGAAGCGTCAGCGTGCCGTCAGTTTGAGACCAGACGACCTTGCCGCCCGTCACAGTAACCGCCGTCTGCACGGTTTTGGGGAAATCGCTCAGGGTCAGGCGGTCTTCCGGCCAGGAGAAGATGTGCACAAACACCTTGTTTTTACGGAAGGTCGTGCCGAAAACGCCATCGCGCGGCTGAAGCGGTCCGGGGCGGGTGTCCTGAATCGTATAGCCGTATTTGCCCATCCATTGGCCTATGCCCTTGAGCGTTTCGGCCTGAGCGGGCGGGATACGCCCTTGCGGGTCTGGTCCGACATTGATCAGGGCATTACCGTTGCGCACGGCGGCGTTGACGATAAACGGGATCACCTTTTGCCACGACATGGCGTAATTGTCCGGCGTGTAGCCCCAGGCCGAGCCGAGGGCGAAGGTCTTTTCCCACGGACGCGCCCGGATCGGCCCTGAGATGGTGCCGTGGCCTTCTTCGGTGTCGAAATCGCCGATCCAGCCCGAACGCGGATTGATCAGAATTTTGGGCTGGTATTTGCGCACCCTGCCATTGAGCTTGGCCGGCTCCCAGAACCACGCCGCGTCGGCATCGGTCCCCTTGTGCGCCAGCCAGCCGCCATCCCACCACAGGACGTCGATCTTGCCGTAGTTTTTCATCAGTTCACCGACCTGATCATAGGTCTGCATTTTCAGCAGCCGGGCGTTTTCCGGCAGTTCGCGCGGGTGGAAATAGCCGGGGAAGCGCCAGTCGAGCGGCGAATAATAGAGCCCGACCTTCAGCCCGGCGCGCCGCACGGCGTTTACATAGGGCCGGATCAGGTCGCGGTGCGCCTTGGCGTGCAGGGCGTCAAAATGCTGGAAGCTGGACGGGCTGTCCCACAGGGCGAAGCCGTCGTGGTGGCGGGCCGTCATCACCATGTAGCGGGCTCCGGCCTGTTTGGCCAAAGCGGCCCACTGGTCCGGATCATAGGCCTGCGGATCGAATTGCTCGGCCAGCTTGCGGTACTCGCCCGGTGGCACCTTGTCATTGAACATGTGCCATTCGCCGCGACCGGGAATGGCGTAGAGCCCCCAATGCACAAAGATGCCGAACTTGGCGTCACGCCACCACGCAAGGTCCTTTTCCGGCAGCAAAAGCTCAGGGGCCAGCGCCGGATCGGCATTGGACAGCTTGGCCGCTGACTTCTGCTCGTCTGTCTGGGGTGCGGCAAAAGTCGCCGCTGGTGCCGCCAGCGCGCAGGCCCCGGCCATCAAAAAATGTCGTCTGCCCATCCTCATGGGTGCCTCCTTGTGTTTTATTATGGCAGCGCTCCGGCCACACCGGTGGCGAACGGCGGGCTTCAGGCGCGGACACGCACCACATCGGTAAAGCCGAAGGGCTGACCGCGACGGGCGCGGAAAATCAGACTGACCCAGTGCTTCCCGGCGCCCCTGGGGAAGGGGGCACTCAGGGGGGCGCTGTCGTCGCTGGTCTTTTCAGCCACCTTCTGCCCATCGATATAGAGGGTCGCCGGCCCCAGCAGGCCCAGACATTCGATGACGCCGCCGCTCTTGCGCACTCTGGCATAGGGTTCGACCTCGACGGCGCACAGGACCTCCATGTCGCGGTCGGGCGCGGGGAAAGGCACGCCCGCGCGGAACCAGCCCCACGAATTCATGTCATTATCCTTGGGGCGCAGATGGGGATCAGGCGGGCCCGCCTGTTCGGGGGCGCGCCGCCAGTTTTCGGTGATCTGCACGCTTTCGGAAACGGCCTGATAGGGCCAGGGCTGTGCCGCCTGAACGTCGATACTGAGCGTCGCGGGCTTCAGACCCTCGGCCATAGCCTTCAGGACGAGTGGGCCGGACTGGCCTTCGCGCGTCTGGACGATCACCTGCGCTAACCCATTGAACAGGGCGCGCGTGTCGCCTTTTTCGCGGCTGATGTCGTTGGGATTGCCGTTGCCGAGCCCAATAATGTCACCGCCTTCGACCGTAAAGCGCACGCTGTGCTGGGCCGTCGGCATGTGCCGGCCCTTCGCGTCCAGCGCTTCGACCGTGAAGGGCTGGGCATCTATGCCATCCCCCTTCATCAGTGGACGGAAGGGCGTTAGTTTCAGTTGCACCGGCGCGCCGGTCGTTTCGACCTCAAAGCGCTTGACCACCTTGCCGCCGCGATAGCCGACGGCGCTCAGCTTTCCGGGCGCATAGGCGACGCTCCAGCGGTTCATCTCGTAACGGTCCCCCGTCTGACGCCCCAGCGAGCGGCCATTCAGGAACAGTTCCACCTCGTCCATATTGTGCAGGGCCATGACCAGGATGTCCTGCCCCTCCTGTCCGGCCCAGTTCCAGTGCGGGGCCAGATGCAGCACCGGCTCGCTGCGCCACATGGCCCGCCGCATCCAGAAGGCGGTCTTGGCGAAGCCGCACAGGTCCATAATGCCGAAGAAGGACGAGTTGGAAGGCCACTGATGCGGCGTTGGTTCGCCGTGATAATCGAAGCCGGTCCACACGAAGGTGCCCGCCACAAAAGGCCGCTCGGCAATGGCCTTCCAGCCGACGCGCTGCGTGGTGCCCCAGTCGGCGGCGTCATCGTCATAAGAGGCGATGATGTGCTTGTCTTTTATGGTCTTGTATTCGCCGCGCGTCATAAAGGCGGAGCAGTCTTCCGACGAGGTGAGGGGCAGGGTCGGGTGCGCCTTATGGAAGGCGTCGTAATTCTGATACTGATAGTTGAAACCGACCACATCGACGGCCTGAGACACATTGACGGGCGTAAACAGGCCGTCATTCATGGCCGCCGTCACCGGGCGGGTGGTGTCGAGCGACTTGACCTTGGCCACCATGCGCCGGACCATCTGATAGCCCTGTTCCGTGCCCTGCATCGGTTCTTCGTTGAAGACGGACCACAGGATGACCGAGGGGTGGTTGCGATCGCGGCGCACCAGCCACTCCAGCTCGGCCATATGGATGGGTGAGGGGTTGAAGACGCGGTTTTCGTCCATCACCAGAAAGCCCATGCGATCGCACAGGGCATAAAAGGCCTTGTCCTGCGCATTGTGCGAGCAGCGGATGGCGTTGCAGCCCAGCTCTTTGAGGCGGTGCAGACGATATTCCAGAAGCCCGACGGGTACGGCGACACCAACCCCGGCATGGTCCTGATGGATGCACACGCCTTTCAGCTTGACCGGCCGGTCATTAAGGAAGAAGCCCTTGTCCGGATCAAAGCTCTGGGTGCGGAAGCCGGCGGGGGTCACCACCTCGTCAAGGATACGCCCTTGCTGGATGAGTTGGGTGCGTACCTGATACAGGTAAGGGGAGTCGATATCCCACAGGGTCGGGTTCTGCACATTCATGCGACCGGTCGCGACACCGGTCTGCATTGCCGGGATTTGCGCCGTCAGGCGACAGGTGCCGACAACCCGGCCCGCCGCATCGACCAGCGACGAGACGATTTCCGCCGATTGCGGCCGGTCGGTGGTGTTGTTCAGCGTCACTTCGACGGGAATCTGCCACTGATCGCCGGTCTTTACAGGGTGGGCAAAGACGCCATCGGTCTCAATATGCAGCGGATGACGCTTGACGATCCAGGTGTTGCGGTAAATGCCCGCCCCTTCGTACCACCAGCCCTGCATGGCGTCGGCATCGACGCGCACCACCAGTGAATTGAGTGCCGCGCCGTAGGACAGATAGGGCGTGATATCGACATAGATGGAATTATAACCCGACCAGTTGCGGTTGATCAGCGTGCCATTGAGCCAGAGGGTGGCGTGGGTCGAGATGCCATCAAGTTGCAGCTCGATATGCTTGCCGCGGTCGCTCTCCTCGAATTTCAGCAGGTTGCGATACCAGCCTATGCCGCGTTTGCGATACCCCTGCGCCAGATTTTCGCGTTCGTCCGGCACCTGAAAGCTGGCAAAGTCGTGGGGTAGAGTGACATTCGTCCACTCCGTATCGTCGTAGGCCGCCGCCGCCGCGCCCCAGGCCGATCCGGCCTTGGCATTGGCGTAGGACCAGCCGTGCCCCAGTATCTTGGGGAAGGGAATGTCGCCTTCGAAAAAGCGCCAGCCCTTGTTCAGCGAGAGCACTTCGCGCGGTGACGGCCCGCTGGCCGCCTCCGGAGCCGGGGAAGGGGCGGCGCGATCCGTAGCCTTTGCACTGGCGGGAACCCCATAGGACACAGCCCCCAGCAGGCTCACGGATTTCAACAGGTCACGTCTGTCCAGCACGCGCATCTCCCTTTTATTGTCCGACAATAATATTATTTTGAGAACGCTTGTCCAGTCGTGATCAGAGGATTCTACAGAAATGACCGGTGGAGGCTTTGCGCGGCCCCTTCTTGTCTGCATGGGACGCCAGCGGCGTATTGAAGCGAAGCTTATTATAATATAATAACGCAGCAAACACAGAACACGGGCAGGGGATGACATGCGCAAACAGACACACACAGGCAGCCTTTTCAGGGGGTTGCTGGCAGCGCTACTGCTGATATGCGGGCTGGTCGTGCCCGCTGTGGCCCAGTCTCCGCGTGAGCGTCTCAATATTGATAAGGGCTGGCGTTTTGCCTACGGCCATGCCGATGAGGCGCAGCGTGACTTTGGCCATGGTCTGCGGCCTTTTTTCTTCGCCAAGGCGGGTTATGGCGACGGCCCGGCCAATCCGGACTTCAGCGATGTCAGCTGGCGCAAGGTCGATCTGCCGCACGACTGGGCGGTCG
>NZ_JAIXSV010000019.1 GCF_027484505.1 Asticcacaulis sp. | reverse complement strand
ATCAGCGGCCACAGGCTTTTCAGGCCCCGGCCCGGCGCGGTTTCGGAGGTCATGTGCGTTTCTTTCCCATTATGCCCGGATCATGCTTGCCGGGTGTCTTGCGCGCAAGGCACCACATATGAAGTCGATTGTCAAATATGAAATGCTGCGCCTCGCGAGGTGCAAAAAAGCAGGGCCTTTGACAGATCAGGCAGGCATGATAAGGGCGTTGTCAGCAATTGTCCGGGTAATGGCTTAAATTATCATATAAATATTGCCGAAAGCGTTTCGGCCATGATAACGAAGCCGCCCAAGGTTTAAGTCAGGCCAAAATTAAGCAGGAAGCGTCCATGTTCGGGAAAAAAAAGGTCAAGCCGCTGAAGATCGGTCTGGTGGGGCTGGGTAAGATCGCCGTCGATCAGCACATACCGTCGATCCGCGCCAATAAGGCGCTGGAACTGGTA
Organism: Asticcacaulis sp.; assembly: GCF_027484505.1. Taxonomy (GTDB): domain Bacteria; phylum Pseudomonadota; class Alphaproteobacteria; order Caulobacterales; family Caulobacteraceae; genus Asticcacaulis. Next base: position 30,850 of record NZ_JAIXSV010000019.1, on the reverse strand, counting down.
GCCGGGTGTTCGCCCAATGCCCGCCCGGACGGCGTCACCGCTTACGACTCGCTGGAAGACATGCTGGCGGCCCACCCGGAGATCGAGGCTGTGGCCATCTGCACGCCACCGCAGATCCGGCACAAGATCGCCAGACAGGTCATTGCGGCGGGCAAGCACGTCTTCCTCGAAAAACCCCCTGCGGCCACGCTGGGCGAGGCTGAGGCCATTGCCGATCTGGCGCGCGCCAAAGGCGTGACGGTGCTGGCCAGCTGGCATTCGCGCTATGCGCCGGCGGTGGAAACGACCCGCCAGTGGATCGCCGGGCGCCAGATCAAATCCATCCACGTCGTGTGGAAGGAAAATGTGCGTCAGTGGCATCCGGGTCAGAAGTGGATCTTCGAAGCCGGCGGCATGGGCGTCTTCGATCCGGGCATCAATTCGCTGTCGATCCTGACGCGCATCGTGCCGGAAAAGGTCATCGTCAAAAAGGCCGATCTGCATATTCCGGTCAATTGCGAAGCCCCGATTCAGGTCGAGATGGACCTGACGACCGAAAGCGGCGTCGCCATCCGTGCCGATTACGATTTCCTGCAAACCGGCATCCAGACCTGGTCGATCTTCGTTGAGTCCGAAACCGGCGAAAAGCTGGAACTGAGCATGGGCGGCACGGGCCTGACCATTGATGGCAAGGAGATCATGAAGGAAAAAGAGGCCGAATATCCCGGCCTCTATGCCCACTTCGAAAAGCTGGTGCGCGCCGGTCAGTCGGACGCCGACTTCTCGCCGCTGCGCATCGTGGCCGATGCCATGCTGCTGGGCAAGCGCATCGACGCCCCGGAGTATGTTGAGTAGTGCATTCTGTCTCCTCCCTGTTGTCCAGCAATGGGGAGGTGCCGAACCAGCGAAGCGCGTCGAGGCGGAGGGGGGCGACTCCGAACACTGAAACGCGCTTAAAATCTTGATGTTATCCCCCTCCGTCAGTCCGCTTCGCGTCCTGCCACCTCCCACGCTAAAGCGTAGGGAGGAGAAGAAATGTCTGGCACTCCGCTCCCTAATGCGGCAAGCTCTGCGCCCATAAACGGAGCCAGACTTGTCTCACGATCTGTTTGAAGCGGCAAAAGCCGCAGCGGCGTTCAGCCATTCCCCCTATTCCGGTTTTCCCGTCGGTGCGGCCATTCGCACGCCGGACGGACGTATCTTCAGCGGCACCAATGTCGAAAACCTCGCCTTCCCGCAGGGCTGGTGCGCCGAAACCTCGGCCCTGGCCCAGATGATCATGGGGGGCGCGAAAGAGGTGGCCGAAATCGCCATCTTTGCCCCCAAAAAAGCCGCCTGTCCGCCCTGTGGCGGCTGCCGGCAGAAGCTGGCGGAGTTTTCCGATGGCTCGGCGCAAATCCATCTGTGCAATGAAGAAGGGGTAGCCCAAACGGTCACACTGGCTGAGCTTCTTCCCATGATGTTCCGGACGGAGCTGAAATAACAAAGCCCGGCAGGTGATCCTGCCGGGCTTTGATTTTGCGAACACCTAAACGGCTATCAGCCTTCGAATTCCGGTTCGGTCATGGCCGTGCGGGTCACCTTGGCGACGCGCAGGGCGTTGGTCGAGCCCGACTTGCCGAACGGCATACCGGCGACGATGACGATGTCCTGACCGGGCTCGGAAATGCCTTCGGTGCGGGCGATCTGATTGGCCACCTGCACGGTTTCCGACATGGAGTGCGTCACCGGGGCGGTCTTGGCGTGCACGCCCCAGGTGAGGGCGAGGCGACGCGCGGTTTCCAGATTGGGGGTCAGGCCCAGAATCGGCGCCGTCGGGCGTTCGCGCGCCACACGCAGCGCGGTGTTCGACGAGTTGGTCAGAGCGACGATGGCCGAGGCCTCGATGGTTTGCGCCACCTGACGCGCAGCCGCGGCGATGGCACCGGATACCGACTTTTCCGTTTCCGGACGGCGGCGATCGGTCTGCATGCGCCAGTCGCTGTCCTTTTCGACACGCGCGACGATGCGGTCCATGATGGTCACGGCTTCGACTGGATACTGACCCGCTGCGGTTTCCGCCGACAGCATGACCGCATCGGCGCCGTCATAAACGGCCGTGGCCACGTCCGAGGCTTCGGCGCGGGTGGGGGTGGGGGCCGAGATCATCGACTCCAGCATCTGGGTGGCGACGATCACCGGTTTACCCAGCGCGCGAGCGGCCTTGATGATGCGCTTTTGCGCCAGCGGCACCTCTTCGGGCGGCAATTCGACGCCGAGGTCGCCGCGCGCCACCATGACGGCGTCGCTGAGGGCAAGAATTTCCTCAAGATTATCGAGCGCCTGCGGCTTTTCGAGCTTGGACAGCACCCAGGCGCGGCCATTGATGATGCCCTTGGCTTCGATCACGTCTTCCGGACGCTGCACGAAGCTGAGGCCGATATATTCGACGCCGCGTTGCAGGGCGAATTCCATATCGGCGCGGTCTTTTTCGGTCAGGGCCGGGATCGGCAGGACTACGTCGGGCACGTTGACGCCCTTACGGTCCGACAGGCGGCCACCGGTCACAACCACGGTTTCCAGATGGTCTTCGCGCACATGGGTGACGCGCAGCTTCAGCTTGCCGTCATCGAGCAGCAGGTGCGAGCCAATCTGCGCCGCCCCGATGATTTCCGGATGCGGCAGGTTGGCGCGCGTCAGGTCGCCGGGCGTGGGGTTGAGGTCGAGGCGGAAGGTCTGACCCGGCGTCAGCACGATGGCGCCGCCCATGAAACGACCGACCCGCAGCTTCGGGCCCTGCACATCGGCCAGAATGCCGATCGGGCGGCCTGTCTTGGCCTCCAGATCGCGGATCAGGTCGATATTGCGGCCGTGGTCTTCGTGGCTGCCGTGCGAGAAGTTGAGGCGGAAGACGTCGGCTCCGGCCTGAAACAGTTGAGCCAGCATGTCGGCATTGGACGAGGCGGGGCCGAGGGTGGCGACCAGTTTGGTGCGGCGGCGACGAAGTATTTTCAATTGACCAACTCTTCTTGGAACAGGGACGCAAGCCCCTTCGCCGGCTCAGATGGGCCGCCTTAAGGCTGTCGTCTTTGTAACGCCTTATGTGTATCCGAAAGGTGTATTTCGGTCAGAAGGCTTTAACATCCGCGCGTGTCGTGTGGCATTGGGACGGCTCTGGGCGGGCTCTTTTTCCCCCGAAAACGCGCGTTTTGGGTTCGTGCAGACCAAAGTCGTGTTCTGTCCCCTGGGTCAAGTCACATTTTGAGTAACAAAGCGGCAGGTTTCCTCACAACCCGAAGACACGACACTTTTGACTGTTTAACTCAGACAAAAATGAGGCTGTGATCCGCTTTTTACGAGTGTTTTTCGACGCTTTCATTTTTATCAAAGAAAAAGACGTATAGGATAAAAAGGTCTCAAAAGAGCTTTTTATCAGTCGGTGTCAGGAAATGGTGTAAATTAATTTCTATAAATCAGGAATTTATATTTTACCTCCAATTGGTCAGGGTTTTAAATGAAAAGGCTTCACAAAAACCACAAATAAAAACGCCGTTACGGAATGCAACTGTGGCGATTATACCATGACCTGCAAATCACGATGTTTTCTTGTCATATAATATTGGTCAATCATATGATTTATGATAACGCTATCATCGGAGTCTGGGCCTATGGCCTCCGCAATCAATGCGGTCGTCGATGATAATCCAGACCCGTGTTCAGACAGGGATGTGCGAAAGACAGCCGTCATTGCAAACGGACCGCCAGGAACCGGCACAAGGTTCGCGGCCGCGGTGACAGGCCCCATAATGCCAGTGACGCCAACCTGACCGGACGCACGGGGTGCGCGGTTCGCCATCCCCGGCATGGTGCCAAACGCCTGCGGCTCAAGGAGGGGCCCCGGCGGGACATGAGGGAGACAGTTATGAAACAATCGAAATTCGCACGCCTGTCGGCGGGCGTCTCGGTGATGGCGCTGGGCGTTGCGGTGATGGGCTTTGCCCTGCCGGCCGTCGCCCAGACGACGACGGGTGAGGCCGATGTGACCGAAGTCATCGTCACCGGTCAGCGCGCCCAGGTGAAAACAGCGCAAAAGTTAAAGCGCGACGCGGAAAGCGTTGTGGACTCAATCACCGCCACTGACATTGGTGCGCTCCCGGACCGTTCGGTTTCTGAAGCCTTGCAGCGTGTGGCCGGTATCACGCTTCAGCGTACCGATGCGGCCCGTGACCCGGCGCGTCTGTCCGGTGAAGGTGGTGCGATTTTCGTGCGCGGCCTGAGCTATGTTTCGACTCTGCTCAACGGGCGTGAAGTTTTCTCGGCCAAGAACGGCCGCTCCATCGGCTTTGAAGATGTTTCTGCCGATTTGATGGCGGGCGTTGATGTTTACAAGAGCACCGTGGCGGAACAGATTGAGGGCGCGCTGGGCGGTACGGTGAACCTGCGTACGCGTCTGCCGTTCGATTCCAAAAAGCGCATCATCGCTTTCACGGCGGACCGAAACTATGGCGATCTGCGCGATGAAGCCTTCGTGTCGGGTGGTGTGACCTATTCTGATCGCTGGGAAACATCGATCGGTGAAATCGGCCTGTTGCTGAACGCTTCGGTTTCGAATGTCGGTACGCGCTCCAATGCCTTTACGACGGACCGTTTCGATCAGGTGGCCGGTGTAGGTACCACCTCAAAGGCCGATGATCGTTACGCGCCCAAGGCGGCAGGTTACCGTACGATTGACTGGGATCAGAAGCGTGAAGCGGTTGCCGCTGCCGCCCAGTGGCGCCCCACGGATTCCCTCGAATTCACCCTTCAGTATCTCAACACCAAGGCGACACCCAAGAGCCTTGAGCGTTCGACCGGCTACTCCGACAATCTTCTGTCGCCGAACAGTAGCTACACCTATGACTCACAGGGTCAGTTCACGGGTGGGGTGTTCAATAACACCATTCATCGCAACGTTACGCGTACAGGCGTAGACAATAAAGAAACGTCAGACATCTCGTTGGGGGGTAAATGGCGTGTTTCTGAGCGCCTGACCCTCAGTGCCGAAGCTCAGAAGGTCAAATCGACCTCAAAGGTGGTCAGCTTCACCGTCGGTACGGAACTGATGGATCAGGTGGACGTAAAGCTCGATCTCTACGGGAGCGATACGCCTACCTTCCTGACCTACAATAATTGCTTCCGTGATTGTACGGTCACCAGTTCCGCACTTGCGAATGTCAATGATCCCACGCGCTACCTGTATAACTTCGCGATGGATCACCTGGAAGACAACGATGCCGAGCAGACCGCGTACCGGGTTGACGCCAGCTATGAATTTGATTCGGCATGGCTGCGGTCGCTTAAGGGTGGCATCCGCGTGGCCGACAAGACGGCAACGACGCGCGAAAACGGTTATAACTGGGGTGCGGTGTCTCAGGATGCGGCCTGGAATGGCAATAACGTCACCAAAGATCCGCCCATTTCCGGCATGATCGATTACTATAACTATGGTGACTTCTTCCGCGGGGGTGCTCAGCAGCCTGCCGGCGGCGTTTTCCCGTCAGTTCAACTGGCGGACTATTATGCATCGCGCGATAAGATCAAGACCGCTGCTGCGGATCTGGGCTGGGGCTGGGTGCCGTTTGACGGCAATTACGATGCCGTGCCTCCGGGCCGTGCTGACAATCCCACTTCGGGGTCGATCACACAGTCCGAAAAGACCAGCGCGGTCTACGGTGTTGTCCGCTTCGGCAATGACAATATTTTGTCGGGCCTTGACGGCAATGTTGGCGTGCGCGTGATCAAAACCGAGTTGAGCAACGGTCAGGGGCTTTTGGGTAATCCGGGTGCACTGGCCAACGTCACGGCGGCCAACATCAATCCGAATTCGTCTGCGACCCTGCGGCAGGAAGTGCTTGACGCCATCGCCATTTCGGCGGTCGGTGGTACGGTCAAGGGTATCCGTCTCGAAAACACATATACAGATGTATTGCCGAGCCTCAACCTGCGTCTGAAGGCGACGGATCAGATCCAACTGCGCCTGTCCTTATCCAAGGCCATTGTGCGCCCCAGCTTCGGTCAGATGCAGCCCTACACCACCTTGGGTGTAACTGCCAACCTTGTGCAGGCGCTGGATAGTGCAGGCAAGCCCATCCCGGCCCCGACGCAGACGGACCCCACCGCAACACTTCAGTACGTGACCTCGATTGAATATTCGGGTTCCGGTGGCAATCCGAGCCTTCAGCCCATGGAAGCCAATGCTTATGACTTCTCGGCGGAATGGTATTTTGCCCCGACCGGAAGCCTGACCCTGGCGCTGTTTAAGAAGGACCTGAAAAACTATTTCTTCGGTTCAACCGGGAATGAGTCTTACACCGTTGGTGGCAAGACGAAGACCTACAGCGTCTTCCGCACCCGTAACGGTGATAAGGGCTCGGTTGACGGCCTTGAACTGGCCTATTCACAGTTCTACGACTTCCTGCCTGGCCCACTTTCGGGTCTGGGGGTTCAGGCCAACTACACGATCGTCAACTCTAAGGGTGGCAAGAACACCGCGGTTAACATCTCGGAAGCCGAACAGGTTGCCGGTGCGCAGGCTGATCTTCCGCTCGAAGGCCTGTCGGAAACCTCCTATAACGTTGCCTTCATGTACGAAAAGTACGGTATTTCGGCGCGTCTGGCCTACAACTGGCGCTCAGAATTCCTGATGACCACCTCAGCGGCCAATATCAAGGCGCCGGTCTGGTCCGAAGACTACGGTCAATGGGATGGCTCTGTGCTTTATTCTGTGACGCCGAAAATCAAGGTCGGTCTTCAGGTCACCAATCTGGGACGTGAAAAGACCTATCTGAAGGTCGGTAATCCGGATCGTCTGGCGCGTTACGCGTGGTTCGATACGGACCGTCGCGTCGCTATCACGTTGCGCGGTCAGTTCTGATCAAAGCGCTAAGGCGGAATGATTCCAAAAGAATCATTCTTCTATAGTGTGGATATGGCCCGCCCGATCCTCATGGTCGGGCGGGTTTTTCAGGTCTATTACGGGTGTAAAGAATCGTCTGGGAAAGACAGGGAACAGGCATGTCTGGTGAGCATATCAAGAAGATCGTTATCGTCGGTGGCGGCACAGCGGGCTGGATGTCAGCGACCACCCTGGCGCAGGCGTTTCAAGGCAAAATTGTCGAAATAGTCCTTGTTGAGTCCGATGATATTGGCACGGTCGGCGTCGGTGAGGCGACGATCCCGCCTATTCGCCGGTTCAACGCTCTGGCCGGTATTGATGAGGTTGAGTTTGTCCGGCGCACGCAGGCCACCTTCAAACTGGGGATTGAGTTCGTCAACTGGACCCGTCAGGGACACCGGTACATTCACCCGTTCGGTTTCTACGGCAAACCCATCGACCTCATATCGTTCCATCATTACTGGCTGCGACTGAAAGAGATGGGGGATGAGACGCCCCTTGATGCCTATTCGCTGCCGATCATGGCGGCACGTCACAACAAATTTCTGGTTGGGCCCAATGACCCGGACTCGGTCTTTGCGACCTATTCCTACGCCTTCCATTTTGACGCTGGCCTCTATGCGCAGTTTTTGCGTCAGCACTGTGAGGCCAGAGGTGTCAGACGCGTCGAAGGCAAGATTACGAAGGTCAATCTGAACCCGGAAGACGGTTTCATAGACAGCCTGACCCTTGACAGGGGAGAGACGATTGACGGTGATCTCTTTATCGATTGTTCGGGTTTTCGTGCGCTCCTGATTGGCGAGGCCCTTGGGGTGGGTTACGATGACTGGTCGTCATTCCTGCCTTGCAACCGGGCTGTGGCGGTGCCGTGCGAAAGCGCTGCCGAGCTTACCCCCTACACCCGCTCGACCGCTCACAAGGCAGGCTGGCAATGGCGTATTCCGCTTCAGCACAGGACCGGTAATGGGCACGTCTTCTGTGCGGATTACATCAGTGAAGACGAAGCGGTGTCCACCCTAATGAACAATCTGGACGGGAAGCCGCTGGCCGACCCACGCGTCATCCGCTTCACCACCGGAAAACGAAAAAAGTTCTGGGAAAAGAACTGCATAGCCGTGGGGCTGGCGTCCGGGTTTATGGAGCCACTCGAGTCCACATCCATTCACCTTGTGCAAAAAGCGATGGCGCGCGCCGTCGGTTTCCTGCCTGTGCATCGCCATGACACGGTCAGTGTAGAAGCGTACAACCGCCTCATGCTGGAAGAATTCATCGAAATTCGAGACTTTCTGGTCCTTCACTACCACGCCACCGAACGCGATGACTCGGATTTCTGGACCTACTGCCGTCATATGCAGCCACCGGAAACGCTGAGCCGCCGAATGGATTTGTTCCGGGCGCGTGGCCGCGTTATCAGCCATTCTGAGGAACTGTTCGGAGAAGCCAGCTATGTGGCGGTTTTTCTGGGGCAGGGTGTCACCCCTCAAGGCTATGATCCTCTGGCTAATGTTCTTGATGCTGATGATGTCAAAGGGCGGTTACGCATGATGAGAGAGGTTATCTCGGACACGGTACAGCGTATGCCAACTCAGGCACAGTTCATCGAACGCACCTGTAAGGCTTACCCGCTTGACAAGCTGGCCGGATAGTTTTGTGTAGCCCCGCAGTAATGACATCGCTGTCAAAACTGTGGATAATAATGCCGTTATCTTGTCTGACAATTTGACGTGCAAATGAAAGAAATTGTTGGTAAATGGCAGTTTGATCGCCGTCGTTAAATTTTTCGATTGCAAAAGTCCGGATTTGCTGGATTTTTGATATTTGATTTATTTAATCGGTGCGGGCCTAAAAAACGTCTGTGAAAAGTCACTCGCAACCTACAGGTAGGGGTATATGTCTGAATCATCCAGCACCGCCAAAGGCGGCAGCGGTCTCGCGCTAGCCGTCGTCTATGTGACCACGCTCTTCTTTATCTGGGCTGTGGTGACCAATCTGCTCGATCCGCTCGTGAAGACCATGAAGACCGTCTTCACCCTGACGCCCGTTCAGGCCATGCTGACCGGCTTCGCCTTCTTCATTGCCTATTTCGTCATGTCCCTGCCGTCGGCGGCCTTCCTGTCGCGTTTTGGTTACGCCAAGTCGGTCATGGTCGGTCTGGGTGGCATCGCAGCGGGGTGCTTTATCGCCATCGCGGCGGCCAAGCTGCACATCTACACCGTCTTCCTGGTGGCCCTGTTCACCATGGCTTCGGGCGTGACCCTGCTTCAGGTGGCGGCTAACCCGCTGATCGCGTCTATGGGTAAGCCCGAAGATTCGGCCTTCCGCCTGAACCTGTCGCAGTCCTTCAACTCGCTGGGCGCGGCCTGCGGCCTCTTCTTCGGTGCCTCGTTCCTGCTGAACGGCGACATCTTCAAGAAGGACGTGGTCATCACCGAACTGATGAAAGAAGAAGCGCTGGGCTTTGTGACCAACGTTTATATGGCCATCGGCGTGGCTCTGGTCATCTTCATTGCCCTGATCTTCATGGTCCGCGACAAGATCACTGCAGCGGCCCCCAAAACCGGCCAGTTGGTTTCGCCCTTTACCGCCCTGACCTCAAAGTGGGCCAACCTCGGCTCCATCGGCATATTCCTTTACGTCGGTGCCGAAGTCGCTATCTCGCTTAACCTGCTTTTGTTCCTCGAACAGGCCAATATCCTGAACCTCGAAGCGCAGTCGGCCGGTCACCTGACCACCTTCTACATGCTGTTCGCCATGATCGGCCGTTTCGCCGGTTCGGCCCTGCTGAAGGTCGTGCGCGACTACGTCATGTTGACGCTCGTGGCCGTGGGTGCCATCGCCCTGTCGCTGCTCGTTATCTTCACCAAGGACATGGTGCCGTCCGAGCCGACCGGCATGGTCAATGTGATCCTGACCAGCGTGCCGGTGACCACCGGCCTGATCCCGGCCTTCGCGGCCCTGCTGATCGGCCTGTTCAACTCGATCATGTTCCCGACCATCTTCACCCTGACGCTGCAACGTTCGACCGCGCCGACCTCGGCCACGTCGGGGCTGTTGTGTATGGCTATTGCCGGTGGCGCGGTTCTGCCGCTGGCGTTCGCCAAGATTCAGGAAATGACCGGCTCCATGTCGATGGGCTTCATCGCGCCGCTCCTCTGCTACGTCTACGTTCTGTGGTTCTCGTTCGCCTGCCGTAAGGCACCGACGCACGCCATCGAAGAAGGCGTGTCGGGCGGGCACTAAATCTGCCGCCGGGCGGTTCGTCACGGGGGCGAGCCGTCCGGTTTCTTCAACCATAAAAGACCCCGACTGAGACACTCCGGGAGACGGGCGTATGCTATATATTGGCGTGGATTTTGGCGGCACCAAGATCGAAGCGGCGGCCTTGTCCGACCGCGGAGACGTTCTGGCCCGCTGGCGTGAGCCCAATCCCGGCGATTATGACGCGGCCCTCGTTCTGGTCAAAAACCTGATCGCGCGGGTCGAAGCCGAAGCGCGCCAGACCCATCCGGATCTGGCCAATGTGCCTGCCAGCATCGGCATAGGTTCACCCGGTTCCGTATCGCCGCGCAGCGGCTTGATGCGCAATTCCAATTCTCTTTATCTGAACGGTCGCACTTTCCGCGAAGACCTTGAGGCCACTCTGGGCCGTCCCGTGCGTCTGGCCAATGACGCCAACTGCCTGGCCCTGTCCGAAGCCATTGACGGGGCGGCCGCCGGTGCGTCCAGCGTCTTTGCCATCATCGTCGGCACGGGCTGCGGCGGCGGTGTGGTGGTCAACGGGCAACTGGTCAACGGGGCCAATGGCATTGCCGGCGAATGGGGCCACATGCCCCTGCCGTGGCCGCAACCCGCCGAATATCCCGGTCCCAAATGCTGGTGCGGTCAGCACGGCTGCCTTGAAACCTGGGTCTCAGGCACGGGCTTTGCGCGTGATTTTCAGCAGACCACGGGGCGCGATCTGAAGGGCGAAGAGATCATTACCGCCATGCGCAACGGCGATGCCGAAGCTAGGGCCGCTTTTGAGGCGCTGCTGTCGCGTTTGGGGCGCGGTATGGCGGCTATCGTCAATATTCTCGATCCGGACGTCTTCGTTTTCGGCGGAGGCCTGTCCAATGTGCCGGAAATCTATGACGCCCTGCCGGGCCTGATCCGACCCTACGTCTTTTCGGATGGTTGGGATGCCAAACTGGCTCCGGCGCGCTGGGGTGACTCGTCGGGCGTGCGCGGTGCCGCCTATCTCTGGAAACAAGGCTAAACAGGTGAGGCGGGCATGAAGCGGATAATGTTCGCCTTAGGCCTGTTGCTGGCGACGCCTGTCCGGGCGCAGGACGCGCCTGTCATCCATCTGCCGCAGGGTGATCTGCGCGGGCAGTCCGAGGGCGGCATCAGCCGCTTTAAAGCCGTCCCCTTTGCCGCGCCGCCGGTCGCCGAAGCGCGCTGGACCGCGCCGCGTCCGCCGCAGACATGGCCGGGTGTGCGTGACGCCACTGAGAGCGCGCCCGCCTGCGCACAGGTGTCCTATGGCTGGAACGAAAAGGCCGCGCAGGGCGCTTCGGAAGACTGCCTCTATCTGGAAGTCGCCACGCCTGAGTTGAGGCCAGCCAAACCCCTGCCGGTCATGGTCTTTATCCACGGCGGTGCCAATCGCGCCGGGGATGGCGCCGGCACGATCCATTCGGCCCTGCCGTCGCAGGGCGTGGTACTGGTATCGATCCAGTATCGTCTGGGGGTGTTTGGCTTCCTGTCGCATCCGGCCCTCAGCGCCGAACAGGGCGGGGCGTCGGGCAACTACGCCCTGATGGATCAGATCGCCGCCCTGACATGGGTGCGCGACCATATTGCGGCCTTTGGCGGCGATCCTCAGAATGTCACCCTGTTCGGACACAGCGCCGGCGCGCAGGATGTCGGCCTGTTGCTGGCGGCACCGGGCGCCAAGGGGCTGTTTCACAAAGCCATTCTGCAATCGGGCACGCCGCAATTCGGCCTGCCTGCGCGTCTTTTGGCGCAGAACGAAGCGCTGGGGACTACTCTGGCCAAGGGGTTCAGCGTCGCCAAGCCCGACAGTGCGGCGGCGCTGGCTGATCTGCGCCGGGCCGATGCCCGCGCCTTGCAGGCAGCGGCCGACCGGCTGGATGCGCCTATCGACGACGACAGCTTTATCTGGCTTCAACCGACCGTGGACGGCAAGGTTTTACCGCGCGCCCCGCAAGCGGCGTTCCGCGCCGGTGAAGGGGTGGATATTCCGGTCATTATCGGCGTATCGGCGCGCGAATTGGGCCTGCATGGCACCCTGAAAAGCCAACTGAAAGCCGCCTTTGGCCCGCGTGCCGGGGCCGCTGCCCCATATTATCGCCGCCCGGACCCGGTTCTGGGGCCGCCCGATCTGACGCTGGCCACTGATCTTAGCTTCCGCTGTCCGGCCGACTGGCTGGCGCGGCAACGCACGGCGAAGGGCGGGCAGGTGTGGCTCTATCAGCTTGAGGTCAATCGCCCGGCGGATCAGCCGGTGCATCATGGTTCCGAACTGACCTTTGTCTTCAACCGCCCGCCAGCGGGCGAGGGTGCGGGCTGGCCCGATCTGGGCGCGCGCTGGGTTCGCTTTGCCCGCGACGGCACGCCCGGCACTGACTGGCCGACCTATGGTGCCGAAGCCCGCAGTCTGCGCCTTATGGCGAACGGGCCACAGGTGGCGAAGCATTTGCGTGGGCCTGTATGTGGGTGGCTTGACACGCCTTAAATCGATTTCAGTATGCGTACCCGGAGCGTATTTCAGTCAAGTTGGACCGAAATTTTGCTCTGATTTAAAGCGCCTTGCGAAAGGCGCTCATACCAGACCGGAACACCCGGCGTATCGAGGAGGACACCATGAAAGAACTGACACGCAAAGGCTTTTTGGCCAAAGGACTGGCGAGTGGGCTGGCGCTTATGGCCGCCGGTGTGGCGCGCGCCCAGAAAGGCCCCATGCTTGCCTACGCCGATGGCATAAAGGAAGGCTGGTGGATTGGCGGATGGGCCAAGCAAACGCCCGCCGTGCCGCTTGAAGATCAGAAGCCGGTGGAAATCACCATGGCCGCCTGGAACGTCTTTACGTTTCAGACCTGGCAGAAGCTGAACGGCCCGGATTTCAAGACCCTTACGCTTCTGGTGCATGGTGGCCCCAAGGGCAAGCAGGAGGTGTCACTGCGTCTGCGGCTGGGCGAAAAGGCCTATGAGAGTCAGGTGACGCTGAAAGGGCTGAAAGGCAAGTGGGTGCGTTATGACGTGCCGCTGAAGGATCTCAAGGTGAAGGACGGTCAGTTTGACACCATCGAACTGCGCAACGCTTCGGCGGAGTCGCTTGAGCCCTTCTACGTCAATTTTGTGATTCTTCAGTAATGCCCAGAGTCATTGGAAATGACTCTGGGTATGCCTTTCGAGACTGTCTCATGTCGCTGACACATATGAGACAGTCTCGAGTTTCAACGGCCGGATGCGGTCAGCATCTTCGGCCGTTAACATAATTAAGCCGACTTCATGAGCGCTTCCCGGATCGGCAGGAAGCGCTCATTGAACGGCAGGATGCCCGCCCCGCAGGCACAGGCATCGATGGCCAGAGCGGCGCGTCGCACGGGCGCTATGGGCGGCAGACGGCGGTCGGACAGGCGCGCATAGAGCGCATTCAGCCGGTCGCACAGGCCGTCGATAATGGCGGCGGGCATCCGTCCGCCGATAAAGTGCGCTTCCGGGTTCAGGGCGCAGTTGAGCGTCAGAAATGGCATGTAGAGGTGCTGCGCGGCGTCATCCAGCCACGTATCCACCACGCTTTGCGCCTGCGGCGACAGGTTTTCGAGATCGGCGGGGACGCTGGCCGCGAAACCGTGCGCGGTCAGACGGGCATAGAGGGCGTAGAGAGACACCGCGTCCTGAAGCGTCCGCTCTGCCTCCACTTCGCCGGGGATGGGCAGGAATCCGATTTCGCCGGATCGCCCATCCGCGCCGCGGAAGTAGTGGCCATTGATGACCATGCCGCCGCCCAGACCGGCGGAAATCAGCGTATAGATGAAGGAGCGCGATTGCAGGCCGTGGCCGAACTGCATCTCGCCAATGGCCGCCGCAGCGGCATCGTTTTCGACGACCGCCGGGGCGTCAATCAGGCCTGCGAAGAGGGCCGGTACGTCGATTTCAGACCACACCCCATAGGCGTCCGGACGATTGGGCAGGCGCACCCGTCCCAGATCGTCCGGCATCCCGATGCCCATACCGATAAGACGATCGAAGTCGATCAGGCGTTTGCGGCGCAGGGTGTTCAGCGTTTCGGCCACGAAAGCGCGCACTTCGTCAGGCATGGCGAAATGGACTTCGCGGCTGATGCGAAAACGCACCTGACCCACGAAATCCAGGGCGACGACGGTGATGTGGTCGCGATCGATGTTGAGGCCAATCGAAAACGCTCCGTCCGGATTGACCACCAGTTGCGTGGCGGGCTGACCGCGCCCGCCCGTCAGACGCCCGGCCTTCAGGATCAGGCCGTCATTGAGCAGGCGTCGCGTAATATTGGCAATGGCCGGGGCGGTCAGGCTGGTGATATCGGCCAGATCGGCCCGCGTGATGGGGCCGCGGGCGCGGATGGCCTGAAGCGTGACCCGCTGATTGTGGTCGCCCGCGCGTTCGAGATTGGTGCCCGACAGGCCCTCCTCATAGGCGCCGTTGCGGGGGGCCATACGCGTGTCGTCTGGAAACGCTTCCAAGGTCATGTTTCGTGTCCGTAAGGCGCTAAGTCGCCCGGATGCCGTCTCGCGACGCGTGTCAAAGTGAGTGATCGATCCGATGAAAACCCTTCGTCCCTTACCCTGTTATGGAACGATTGCATAAGGCGGTAAACAGGGTCGGCATGGCCACCGAAATACGCGCGCCACCTATACGCAAAAAGGGCTTTCGTCAGACAGACCTATAGAGGTTTAGGCTGCTTCCCGCCGTCTTACAAGACGTATGTCATACCCATTTCACGCAATGGCCAGACCGGTATTATTTGACGGTTTCGCCCAGCACCCAGTTTTCGCGGTGACGACGGCGGCCGTCGCCCTGACGGATGTCGCGCACCGACTGGCATTCGGCGCGGCTGACCAGCCCGGTCTTCAGGCTGATGCGGTAACGACAGGTGGTCCCGATATCGAGCTGGATATCGCCGACGGGGACGGGGGCGGCCTTGCGGATACGCGCGGTGCGTGCCGCGGCCTGCTCCAGCGCCGGACGGATGCGGCGCGCATAGGCATCCAGCGCCTCACGCGTCGGGCCGGATTCATAGAGGACTTCGGCTTCGCCCGCCGCCTCATCCCACGCCGTCAGGGTCAGGCTTTCGCGCGCGCTGATCGTACCGCCGAACGGGCCATTGATCAGCGAGTCCAGCCGGTAGGGGTTGTTAAGGCTGAGGCCCAGATTGTGCGGAATGGCCAGAAGCGCATCTTCGGGCAGAAATTGCTCGGCAGCGGTTTCGGCTGTCATCGGGCCATAGAGGCCGTCAAAGGCGTCGCCTTCACGCGCATCAATGGCCCCTGAACGGCGCATGGCGGCCTTCAGGCGGTTGCGCAGTTGTGGCCAGTTTTCAAGGCGCAGCGGCGTCAGGCTTTCATCGGCAATATAGGTGATGTCGCGGATGGCCGAGGCCGCCTGCATCACCTTTTCCAGCTCCAGACGTTCCGCATCCGCCTCTGCGCCATCGACCTTGAAATCGGTGTTTATCAGCGTTTTGACGACGCGATAACCGTCCGGATGCCGCGACAACTGGCTGAGATATTCGGCCTCCAGTCGCGTGCGGATCACCTTGCCGTTAGTTTCGCTTTCGGTGGTGCGCTTAAGCGTCTGACGCATGGCCGCACCAGGCGGCAGGGTCAGGCGGAGCTGGTAATACTCGACCTGAGGCGGTGTCGCACCGGGGGCGTCGGCCCAAACCGGCGCGCTTACGCCTGCGGTTATGCAGGCTGCGATGACAACCGCCCTGATCATGGTTCGCCCTTCCCGTTTTCAGGAACCAGACCCCTGAATTACGGTCTTTATGGCCCTACTTTGGGTCAACTCTGTGACTGGGCTCAGTCCTTGAAGAAGGTTTCGTACACGGACTGATCGAGCCGGTTCAGCCCCAGCTGATATTCGTCGATGAACTCATGCAGGCCTGAGGCGATAAGGGCGGTGGCGTCCGCCTCCATCAGACGGGCGCGCAGGGCCTTCATGTCGTTGAGCGCGGCGCAGTGCGGTTTTTTCTCGCAGATGGCTTCCATGCAAACGGTGGCGTAGTCGAGCGAGAAGCGCACCGAACGCGGGAACAGCTTTGAGAACAGCAGGAACTGCGCCACGTCGCGGTAATTGATCGAATGGTATTCCTGCCGGTACATTTCCAGTGCATTGACCGATTTCAGCACCGCGCCCCACTGCACATTGTCATAGGGGCTATCGACCTGCTCACCGCGCGGCAGAAGCAGAAAATACTTCACGTCCAGCAGACGTGCTGTTTTATCGGCGCGCTCCAGCAACTGCCCCATGCGGGCAAAGTGCCAGCCGTCGCCGCGCGACATGGCGTTGATCATCATGCCGGCGAAGTGGGTGCCCGACTGACGCACCTCGGTATAATAGGCTTGCAGGGCTTCGACCGAGCGCTTGCGGCTATGGGCCTGCGTCAGATGGTAAAGCTCGTTGATCTTTTCCCATACCTCGACCGGGATCACTTCGCGCACTGTGCGGGCGTTTTCGCGCGCCCGGTAGATGGAGGACAGGATGGAGTTGGGATTTTTGTCATCAAAGGTCAGGAAGCGCACGATGGATTTCTCATCGGCGGTGGCGTAGCGCTTGTTGAAATCCTCATCGTCGCCGGAGGTGGCGATCAAAGGATACCACTGCGTCTCCTCGACGCTCAGGCCCAGATCGAGCATCAGGTGGGTGTTGACGTCGATGAAGCGCGCAACGTTTTCGGCGCGCTCCAGATAGCGCGACATCCAGTAGATTGAATTGGCAACGCGGCTTAACATCATGCGGAAGGTCCTGAACGGCGGTGGCCGCGGTTGCCACGGCAGTAGATCGAATGGGCAAGGCGGGGCGGCGTCATATCTTGTACTCCCCCACTTGTGGGGGAGGTGGCTCGGCGACGCCGGGACGGTGGGGGGCTATGGTCGCGGCACAATGCCCCCACCACCCCGCCCTTCGGGCGCGGTCCCCCTCCCCAGCAAGCTGGGGAGGTATAGATTTTGACAGAGCGCTCATTCCGCCACTCCGTAATAGTTCTCTTCGCCCAGCACCCAGGTGTCCTTTGACCCGCCGCCCTGCGACGAATTGACGACCAGCGAGCCTTTTTTGAGCGCTACGCGCGTCAGGCCGCCGGGCAGGGTGAAGACGTCTTCGCCAAACAGCGAATAGGGGCGAAAATCGACATGGCGGCCTTCGATGCCATTGCCGATCAGGGTCGGCGCGCGCGACAGGGACAGGGTGGGCTGAGCGATATAATCGCGCGGCTTGGCCCTGATCTTTTCAGCAAATTCTTTCTGCTCCGCCTTGGTGCTCTTGGGGCCGATCAGCATACCGTAGCCGCCCGACAGGTTCACCGCCTTGACCACCAGCTTGTCGAGATTGGCCAGAACGTAGTCGCGCTCCTTGTCGTCCTCGCAGATATAGGTGGGCACGTTCTGGGCGATGGCCTCTTCGCCCAGATAGTATTTCACGATCTTGGGCACATAGGCATAGACGGCCTTGTCATCGGCTATGCCGGTGCCCGGTGCATTGGCCAGTGCCACCTTGCCCTTGCGATAGGCGTTCATGATGCCAGGCACGCCCAGCAGCGAATCCTTACGGAAGACCTGCGGGTCGATGAACTCATCGTCGATGCGGCGATAGATGACATCGACCTGTTTCAGACCCTGAGTCGTGCGCATATAGACCGTGTCGTCTTCAACCACGAGGTCGGAATTCTGGCACAGGGGCACGCCCATCTGCTGCGCCAGATAGGCATGCTCGAAATAGGCGGAGTTATAGATGCCGGGCGTCAGCACGACGATATTCGGCTCGTCCTTGCCTTCGGGGGCAATGAATTTCAGCGTCTTGTACAGGTGGTCGCCATAGTTGGAGACGGGGCGCACCTTCAGGGTCTGAAATGCCTTGGGCAGGATGCGTTTTTGCACGGCGCGGTTTTCCAGCACGTAGGAAATGCCCGACGGGCAGCGCAGATTGTCCTCAAGAACGTAGAATTCGCCGTCGCCATCGCGCACGAAGTCGGTGCCCGAAATGTGTGTCCACACGCCCTTGGGCGGCGACAGGCCTTCGCAGGGCTTGAGATAGCAGGCCGACGAAAAGATCAGTTCCGCCGGGATCACCTTGTCCTTGAGAATCTTCTGATCGTTATAGATGTCCTGAATGAACAGGTTGAGGGCGCGGATACGCTGATTGATGCCGCGCTCCAGCCTGGCCCAGTCCGCCGCCGACACAAGGCGCGGAATGATGTCAAAGGGCAGGATTTTTTCGGTGCCCTTCTTGTCGCCGTAGACGTTGAAGGTGTTGCCAGACTGATAAAGGATGTCTTCGGCCTGTTTTTGACGGCGTTTCAGGTCGGCCCGGCTGAGCGCATCAAGCTGTTCGACAAGGCCGGCAGCGGCCGGATGCGGCACGCCGTCACGGGCGAACAGCTCGTCGAAAAACCCTTCGGTTTTATAGGATTCCAGACTCACGCGGGTGCCTCCCCTTGCTAAATTCGCTAAATTTCATACCTCCCCAGTTTACTGGGGAGGGGGACCGCACGAGATCGCAAAGCGAGCGAGATGCGGTGGTGGGGGGAACCATCGTACGGTTCGGAGGACCATTCGATGGCGTAAGACGCCGTAAGCAGGGTTCAGTGAACTCTTAAGCGAGCCCCCCACCGTCTTTTTCACCGATGGTGAAAAATCCACCTCCCCCAGTAAACTGGGGGAGTAGGCATAAGAAAACGAGATCATAAATACACCTCGTTCATCGTCACCTGCACGCGCAGGTCCTCCTTGCCGCCGCCGCGATAGATGGTGCCGGAGGTCGGTGTGGCATCGAGATAGTTGCGCCCGCACGCCACGCGCACATGGTCCTGCGACACGAGGCAGCCATTGGTCGGATCAAACCCACGCCAGCCGATATAGGGGATATAGACCTCGGCCCAGGCGTGGCTGGCGTCGGACTGAATCTTGTTCTCGTAATTGGCCCCGGTGAAGATGTAGCCCATGCGGTAGCGCGCCGGGATGCCCAGAAGCCGCGCCAGCGTGATGAACAGGTTGGCGAAGTCCTGACAGACGCCTTTACGATTGGCATAGACGTCAAAGGGTGTGGTCGAAAACGAGGTCGAGCCGGGCACGTACTGATAGTCGCGGTAGATGGTCAGGTTGATGTCGTTCAGCGTGTCCATGACGTGGCCGGCGTTGCGCTCAGAGAAGGCGCGGGCATAGACCAGAAGCTCGGCGATCTGCGTTTCCGGCATTTCGAGCAGCAGCAGATAGGGCTCCATCACCTGAAGCTGCCACGGCATCCACGAAATGGGGAAGCGCGCCTGACGCTGGGCCGGGCCGTAATCGTCCGGGGCCTGCCCGAAGATCTTGACCAGTGAGCGGCACGAGACGGTCAGTTGCTTATACGGCTTGATGATCGAATAGTGGATGTTCTGATTGCCGAACACGTCCTCAAAACGCACATCCTCGCCCTCGGCCGAAATGGTCAGGGTCGAATGGATGACCTCCTGAAGCTGATCCTCGACCGGCAGCAGACGGAAGGTGTGGGTCGAATGTTCAACGGCCTTCTCATAGGTATATTCCGTCGAATGCACCACGTCATAAAGCCGGTAGGTGAGGGGGCTGCCGTCCGGGGCGTGGGTGACCGAGCGGGCATTGATCACGTTCGACTGCACGTGGCTCATGCTGGCCAGCTTGGCGACGATCGAAGCCTGCTGAGACTGGGCCTGCACGCTGGCGAACAGGGCGTTGCGTTCGGTGATCTTCTCCAGCGGCCCGCCCTGAAGGATGGGTGACGCCAGTGCCGACGGGCGGTCCGGCTGCTGCGGCGGGACCGGCAATTTCGGCGGCGCTTCTTTCTTGTTGGTCCAGATGACCGCGCCGCGCCGCGCGATAATCAGTTGCCCGCCTTGCATCGGCGTCCACTTGCCCGACGCGAAGGGCGAGGAGGCAAAGACCACCGCCGTGCGGAAGGTGTCGCGCGGATTGTTCAGCGCAAAGGAGGCGGCGTCCGATTGAAACCCTTCGGCGGCGTGTGGCGGCTTGATGCGGCTGTAATAGAGGCTCGACTGCGATTTGGAGCCGTAGAAGACCGCCACCGTCACGCCATCAGAAATGGCCATGTCGGCGGAGCCAAGATCATCCAGTTGCAGGAACCAGCTCAGAAGGACGTTGTGGTCGATGGCCGCCAGGGTGCGCGCGCCGTAATCCTCGATCTTGCCCAGCAGGAAGACCAGAGCCAGCTCCGAATCGGTGCGCCCCAGCGGCTCCAGAAAGATCGACTTGTTGTGGTGCAGCTTCTTGATGGCTTCCTTGTCGAGGTTGCCATTGTGCATGAACACCCAGTCCTGACCGGCAAAGGAGCGGGTAAAGGGCTGGGTTTCCAGATGGGTATAGCCCGTGGCCGCGCCGCGCACCTTGCAGAAGAAGACGGTCGAGCGGAACCCTTCCCAGTCGCTCATAGCGCCTTTGAGCGACACCGTGTCCTTGGCCGCCGGGTCCTTGGCCACCATTGCGGCCTTATTATCCGCCGGGTACCATGCCAGACCCCAACCGAGCGTGTGGTCGCCCTTTTGCGGGCCGGTGCGAAACTTCAGGTCGATGAGCGGCGAACTTAAGCCGTCGAAACTAAACGCAAAGATGTCGCTCGAAATATCGCTGAACAACGGGTGGTCCTTCTCGCTCACAGGAAACTAAACGGCCTTGGCCGGGTCTTGTCCATATGCCGTGCCGTATCAGAGTTACACATTTTTTTTGTCTTCGTTACAGTTCTGTGACGTGATTTTGTGGGAAAAGCCGACGTAAGCTCGTTCTCATTCCATACCTCCGGCGCTTGCGCGGGGAGGGGGACCATTTCCGACGTAAAAGGAAGTGGGGTGTCCTGCCTTTGTGGCGTACAAGGTTTGCAAGGCCGGAAACGTGACGGGCCCCACCACCGCATCTCACCTGCTTCGCAGGTTCGTGCGGTCCCCCTCTCCAACAGGTTGGGGAGGTATAAACAGAGTGAGACCTGAATGACCATACTGACGGCGCTGCATCACGTTACCGACTATCGTTACGAGCGGCCGATCGGCATGGGGCCGCAGGTCATCCGGTTGCGGCCCGCCCCGCATACCCGCGCCCATGTGCAGTCCTATCGCCTGAAGGTCGAGCCGGAAAACCACTTCATCAACTGGCAGCAGGACCCGTTCGGCAACTGGCTGGCGCGCATTGTCTTCCCGGACAAGGTGGCGCAGTTCCGCGTTGAGGTCGATCTGGTCCTTGAAATCAAGGTCTTCAATCCGTTCGATTTTTTCCTCGAAGACACGGCGACCCACTATCCTTTCACCTATGCGGAGTCGCTCAAAGAGGAGCTGACGCCCTATCTGGAGATCAAGGAACGCGACGACCTGCTGATGGACTTTGTGCGCGCCATGCCGGACCTTAGTCCGGCGACGGGCGAAGCGTGGGGGACGGTCGATTTTCTGGTCGCCTTCAATCAGAAGGTCAATTCGCACCTCAACTACACCCTGCGCATGGAGCCGGGGGTGCAGACCTCGGCCGAGACCCTGACCCTGCTTCAGGGCTCGTGCCGCGACATGGCGTGGCTGGCCTGTCAGGCCCTGCGCCATAAGGGGTTCGCCACGCGCTTTGTCTCCGGCTATTCGATCCAGTTGAAAGCCGATGTCGAATCGCTGGACGGCCCGTCAGGCGTCAGCGAGGACGTCACAGATCTTCATGCGTGGTATGAGGTCTATCTGCCGGGCGCCGGCTGGATCGGGCTTGATCCGACGTCGGGCATGTTCACCGGCGAAGGCCATATCCCGCTGTGCTGCGCGCCCAATCCGACCTCGGCGGCCCCGATCACCGGGGCGCACGAACCGGCGCAGTCGCAGTTCAGCTACGAGATGGGGGTGACGCGCATATATGAGTCGCGCCGCGTCACCCAGCCCTATACGGACGGTGAATGGCAGCGCATCGACGCTTTGGGGCATAAGGTCGATAAGGCCCTGACGGCGCAGGATGTGCGCCTGACCATGGGCGGCGAGCCGACCTTCGTGTCGCTGGATGACCGCACGGGCGACGAATGGCATTTTACGGCCCTGTCTGACACCAAGAAGAAACTGGGTTTTGACCTGTTCAAACGCCTGTCGGCGCGCTTTGCCAGGGGCGCGCTGGCGCAGCACGCGCAGGGCAAGTGGTATCCCGGCGAAATCCTGCCGCGCTGGGCGATGAACGCCTTCTGGCGGCTTGACGGCAAGCCGCTGTGGCTCAATGCGGACCTACTGATCGACCCGGAAGCCGCTGCGCATGAGCCGCAGGCGACGGCGCGTACCTTCCTGCGCACGCTGGCCGGGGCGCTGGGCCTGCATGAAGACCTCGTCATTGACGCCTATGAGGACATTCCCTACCACCTGTGGAAGGAGCAGCGCCTGCCGCTTGAGGGCGAGATTCTGAAGGCTGACGTCTATGAGGCGACCGAGCGCAAGCGGCTTCAGGCCCTGCTGGATAACGATCTGGGTAAGCCGACGGGTTTCGTCCTGCCCTTACAGTATTCGGCGCAGTTCGATGGCTGGATGTCAAATCCGTGGCGTTTCCGCACTGAGAAGATGATGCTGCTGCCCGGCGACTCGCCGGTGGGTCTGCGTCTGCCGCTGGGGGCGCTGCCGTTTATCGATCAGACTGAGGTGGACGCGCATCTCTTCCCGCCGCGCTCGCCCTTTGCGCCGACCAACGCCTTGCCGGAAGCCGAAACTGTGGTGCCGCGCTTTGCCAAGGCCATAGGTACGGCAGGCGACCCGAAGCGCTGGGCCGGGCCCAACGGTCTGGTGCGCTCGGCCCTGTGCGCTGAGGTGCGGCATGGCAAGCTGTTCCTCTTCCTGCCGCCGACCGCCTATGCCGAGCACTATTTCGAGCTGATTTCGGCCATCGAAGCGGTGGCCTCGCATCTTAAGGTGCCGGTGGTCATCGAGGGCTATGGCCCGCCGCGCGACCACCGCATCGAGTCCCTGAGCGTGACGCCCGACCCCGGCGTCATCGAGGTCAATATCCAGCCGGCGCGCCATTGGGATGAGCTGAAAGACATCATCACCACCGTCTATGAGGAGGCGCGTCTGGCGCGGCTGGTCGCCGACAAGTTCCTGATCGACGGCAAGCGCGTCGCCACGGGCGGCGGCAACCACATCGTCATGGGGGCACAGAAGCCGGAGGATTCGCCGTTTTTGCGCCGCCCGGACCTGCTGGGCTCGATGATCCGCTTCTGGCAGAACCACCCCAGCCTGTCCTACCTGTTTTCGGGGATGTATATCGGGGCCACCTCTCAGGCACCGCGCATCGACGAGGCGCGCCACGAGTCGCTCTATGAGCTGGAAATCGCCCTGTCCAACCTGCCTAAGGGCGAGGCGGAACAGGCCCCGTGGCTGGTGGACCGGCTGCTGCGTAACCTGCTGGTCGATCTGACCGGCAATACGCACCGGGCGGAATTCTGCATCGACAAGCTCTATTCGCCGGATTCCGACCGCGGGCGGCTGGGCCTTCTGGAAATGCGCGGCTTTGAAATGTCGCCGCACCCGCAGATGAACCTCATTCAGGCCCTGCTGATCCGCGCCCTGATCGCCGTCTTCTGGAAAAAGCCCTATACGGGACGGCTGGTGCGCTGGGGTACGCAATTGCATGACCGCTTCCTGCTGGGCCATCAGGTGCGTGAAGACCTCCATGAGGTGCTCGATTTCCTGAAAAGCCATGGCTATGCCTTCAGCCGCGACTGGTTCATCCCCTTCTTCGATTTCCGCTTCCCGTCACTGGGCAGCGTGCAGATTGGCGGCCTGACGCTGGAGCTGCGCGCCGGGCTGGAGCCGTGGCCGGTGATGGGCGAAGAGCCGTCCGGCGGCGGCACGTCGCGCGGTGTCGATTCCTCGGTCGAGCGCATGGAGGTGGTGCTGTCGGGTGCGGTCGGCGATCAGCACGTTGTGACCTGTAACGGTCGTCGCCTGCCGCTGCACCCGACGCGCGACGCCCATATTCAGGTGGCCGGTGTGCGCTATAAGGCCTGGGCCCCGTGGTCGAGCCTGCACCCCAACCTGCCGGTCAATACGCCCCTACAGTTTGATGTGATCGACACGCGGCTGGAACGCTCGGTCGGCGGCTGTCGTTATCACGTCATGCACCCCGGCGGGCGCAATTACGAGCAGTTGCCGCTGAATGAAAACGAGGCCGAAGGCCGCCGCCTGTCGCGCTTTGAGGCCCCGACCCATACGCCGGGCCGCATGCGCGTACCGGCCCTGCATATCAATCCTGACTATCCGATGACGCTCGATCTGCGGCGAAAAGACTGAGCGGCTGGCGTTTTTCCGGCCTTGATCTGGCCGGAATCGCTGCGCATTGTCTCTCCATTGAAACCGAAGGGGAGGGTTGCCATGCGCACCATGCTTTTGTCCGTCGCTCTGCTGGCCGTGGCCGGGGGGGCGTTGGCTCAGACGACGACCAATAATTATCAGGCCTCGGATTACGACCGCGCGCCGTGGTGGATGAAGACCCCGGTCATCACCCAGACGGGCTATGTGCGCACCGAAATCGACGCCAACCGCGCCAATTTTTCGGCCTCCTTCCTTGCGGTGGGTAAGACGGCGGATGAGGCGCAGCAAAAGGCCGTTGCCCAGACGCGCGCGCTCACTGAGGCGCTGAAAAAGCTGGGTAAGGACGCGGTGCGCGTCAACACCTCTTTCTCGATGCGCGTCCTCTATGAGCAATACCGCGACAAGGAAGGCAACCGCATCGAAAACCAGCGCGGCGACAAGATCGAAGCCTATCAGGTCAGCATGGGGCTGGATGTGAAGGTCTATGACCTGCGGACGCTGGAACGCGCCTATGCGCTGGTGCTGGCGGCCTCGCCCACCGCGTCCCAGCCAGTCTATTTTACGCTGGAGCCCGATAACGCCACCAAGACCTGGCTGTATAACGAGGCGGTGAAGGATGCGGCGCGTCGGGCGCGTCAGGCCGCCGAAGCGGCGGGCGGTAAGCTGGGGACGGTTAAGGTGATCGACCCCACAGGCCGCGCCTGTCAGACCGACATTCTGGCGCGGGGTGAACCGCGCGGCGGGCAGGATAATGACGCGACGACCGTGGCCTATGCGATGGCCCCGCCACCACCACCGCCCGCGCCCGTCATGGAGATGTCGGCCCGTGGCAGTGCGGTGGAGCAACTCGAAGCCAAGGCCGCGCAGAACGCCTTTATTCAGGCCCCGCCGCTGAATGAACTGACGGCTCAGGCCTGCGTTGTCTATGGGCTGAACTGATGCGCCGCTTGTGGATAGGCCTGTGCGCCCTCCCGCTGCTGGCGGCCGGGGCCGAGGCCGCGCCGCCGGTAAAGTCGGTGGAAACCGCTGACCGCTTCGAGGCCGCGCCGTGGTGGATGCAGCAGGCGGTGCTGCCGCAGACCGGCTATGCTGAGACGGAGGTGGAGGCCAATCGCGCCACCTTCGCCGCGCGGTTCAAGGGCACGGGCAAGACGGCCAGCGAGGCTCAGCGTCAGGCGGTTGCGCAGGCCGAAACCCTGATCGCGGCCCTGCGTCAGCGCCCGCCGGAGGTGGTGCGCGTGACTACCGATTTCGCGGTGCAGGCCTTTTACGAGCCGTACCGCGACAAGGACGGGCGGCAAATCGCTAACGTGCGCGGCGACAAGATCCGGGGCTATGACGCCACCCTGACCCTGCGGGTTGAGGTGCGCGATATGTCCGTGCTGGAGCCGGTCTATGCTCTGGTTCTGGCCGCCGCCCCGACGCAGGTCGATCGTGTGGCCTTTTCTCTGAGGTCGGATAATGCCTTGCGTGAGCGGTTGCGCAATGAGGCCACACGCGATGCGGCGGCACGGGCGCAAGGCGCAGTCGAGGCCACGGGCAGCGCCCTTGGCGGCATCCGCCTGATCGACCCGTCAGGTCGCGCCTGCCGCGCCGATCTTCTGGGGCGACGTCCCGACGCGAACGCGGATATTGCCATTAGGGGCCAGCGTGTTGAGTACAAAGGACCACCCCAGATGGTTTCCGGTCCGCCCCCGCCGCCCTCTCCGCTTTATCAACTCGAAGCGCGTGCGGCGGAAAATGCCTTTATTCAGACGCCGCCGCTGTATCGGGTTCAGGCCCAGACCTGCGTGGTTTATGATCTGAATTAAAAAAGGCGGTCCCGCAAAGGACCGCCTCTCTTTTATGGGATCAGCCGTCACTCAGCCCGATCAGAACTTGACCGTCAGGCCGACTTGCAGAACGGGCCAGGTCTTGGCGTCCTTCACGTCGTTTTGAAGCTCCTGACGTTCCTTTTCCAGCGCCGTCTTATAGGCCGGGTCATTGGCATAGGTGCCGTCCGAGGTCAGGGTCACGCTGGGGTCATCACCCAGCACCGCACCGGCCAGCACGCGCAAGCCAAAGCGGCCATCCTTGGTGAAGGTATTATCGAAGCCTAGGCCAAGGAACGGGGCGCCATCGCCCATATCGGCATTGGCGCGCAGCGTACCGATCTGCGCCGGGGTGAAGGGCACGCCACCGATATTGGTGTTGCCCGTCGGGCGCGCGTCGAGCTTCACATTGCGGTCCCCGGTCACATAACCGCCAGACACAAAGAACGAATTGCGGAAGGGGTGGACGTCCACGGCAAAGGTGAAGGGCTTGAACTCCAGCTCGCCGTTATATTGAACGTCATCTGAATTGAAGTCATCGCTGTGCTTCAGCGAGTCGTAATCGGCGCGCAGCACAAAGGTATCGTTGAGCTTGTAACGGGCGCCGATGCCGATGCCCGTCGTGCCGCCGTGCACATCGACGGCGAGGGGGCTGTTCTGGGCCGAGGCGGTGGTGGCGGTGAGGGCGCCAAGCGCCACGGCAGCGAGAAGGGCAGGAAGACGCATGAGACAGTATCCTTTGCGGGTCGTGAAACAGAAAATGCGGGGGCGGCACGCCACAGCTTAGCCATAAGGCTTAACAAAACCCTTAACCGGCCTTGTTTTCGCCCTTTCGAGTCGTTCCGCTCAAGCTTTGTGTGATCGGTCGTAAAAATGATGCGCGAGGCCGGATTCCGGTTCATAAAGTGCGTGTAAGTGCCTGACCGTTGCGGAGTTGCCTGTCATGGACCAAAGCCATCCCGATCTTGCCGCCGCCGAAGCCGTGACCCACCCCGGCGCGGCCTATGATCAGACGGTGCTGGTGCTTCAGGGAGGCGGGGCGCTCGGCTCCTATCAGGGCGGGGCCTATGAGGTGCTGCACGCCGGCGGGATCAGGCCAGACTGGGTGGCCGGGGTGTCGATCGGCGCGATCAATGCCGCTATTATTGCCGGGAATGCGCCGCAAGATCGCGTCGAAAAACTGCGGTCCTTCTGGGCGCAGATCACCTCTGAGAGCCCCGCCGATACGCTGAGTGGCTTTAATCCGTGGCTGAAAAGCGCCTTCCGGCAATGGAGCGGCTATATGAGCGCGCTGAACGGCGTGCCGGGCTTTTTCCGCCCCGCCGCCCTGACGCCGTTTTTCGCGCCGTGGTCCCTGCCGTCGGAAACGAGCTTTTACGATATTTCGCCGCTACGTGAGACGTTGCTGCGCCATGTCGATTTCGAGCGCCTCAACGGCGGCGAGGTGCGTCTGAGCGTCGGGGCGGTCAATGTGCGTACCGGCAATTCGGTCTATTTCGACAGCCACACGACGCAGATCACCCCGGAACACATCATGGCGTCCGGGGCCCTGCCGCCCGGCTTTCCGGCGGTGACTATTGACGGTGAAGCCTACTGGGATGGCGGCGTGGTGTCCAACACACCCCTGACCTATGTCTTGCACGAAGCGCCGGCGGGGCTGGATGGTGACACCCTGGTGTTTCAGATGGACCTGTTTTCGTCGCGCGGTGAGGTGCCCAAAACGCTCGATGAAGTCTACGGCCGCGTCAAGGACATCACCTATTCAAGCCGCACGCGCCTCAATACCGATGCCTTTCTGGAGCGCTATCGCCTGCGTCAGGCCATCCGCCACATGTATGAGCGCCTGTCGCCGGAGGTGCAGGCTGAGCCGTCTATCGCGGCCTGCTATGCGCGCGCCGCGCATTTCCGAGTCTCGCTGGTGCACCTGATCAATTCGGGCGGCGGCGATCATGGCCAATCCAAAGACTACGAATTTTCGCGCCTGACCATGAATGAGCACTGGGCCTCAGGACGTATGGACGCCGAACGCGCCATGCAGCGCCGCGTCTGGCGCCAGCCGCCGCCGGAAAAGGACGGCATCCGCGTCTATGATTTCGCGGCCGAAGACCGCGCCCGGTCGTAATGAAAGCGGATATATAGGGCTTATGGCTTTCGTAACCCGGTTCGTGCTAATAGGCGGGGACGGAACATAAAAATACAGGTTACCCCGCCGCCATGTTGTCTCAGCGTGCCAAATACGCCATCCGCGCCATGCAGGAAATGGCCCGTATCCCCCAGGGTCAGACGGTGCAGGCGGGTGAACTGGCCGAACGTATCAAGGCTCCGCTGCATTTTCTCGAAGGCATATTGCTTGAGCTGCGCCGCGAAGGCTTCCTGATGTCGAAGCGCGGGCGTTCGGGTGGCTACATGCTGGCGCGACCGTCCGATATGATCAGTATGGCTGACCTGATCCGCCTGATCGACGGGCCGCTGGCGTTGACGCCCTGCGCCTCGCGCACCGCCTATGCCCGCTGTGAGGATTGCCCGACGCCCGATGATTGCCAGTTGCGCCTGGTGCTGCTGGCGGCGCGCGATGCCATGGCGCGGGTGCTCGAAAGCTCAACCCTGGCCGAGCCCTTGCCGCGCGGCTGATTACGCACCTTTGGTAAAGGCTTTGGCAAAGCGCCGCACAATCTTGCGCAAGGCTTCGATTTCGATGGCGTGCAGCGCCTGTTCCGGCGTCAGCCACACCATGCTGCGCTGACCCATTTCCGGCCATAGCGTCAGCTGCTGCGTCACCCGCAAGGCGAACACCTCGACGGCGGGGATGAACTGCGCATTGGGCTGGCCCTGATCCTTCGTATAGGCAAAGCGTCCGATGGGGTGCGGATCGACCTCACCCAGAATGCCGGCCTCTTCAAAGGCTTCACGCGCGGCGGTTTCCGCTGGCGTCAGGCCCGGAATGGGCTTGCCCTTGGGGATGATCCACTGACCGCTGCCGCGTGAAGTGATCAGCAGGAACTCGACCTCGCCGTTGCGCGTCTCGCGAAAGGGGAGGGCCCCAAACTGAGTTGCGGGCGAAGGCGGTGTCTGATCATCCAATCGGGGCGGTCCTGAAAATGTCCGTATACGGTGCAATTTTCTGTGTAGGCCGCACGGCGTCAAAGCTCAATAGGCTTCGGACAGATTCGGGTGTTCCGACATCGGAGCGATGCCGGTTGCGGTATTCACACCACAAGAGGAAGGGTTCAGGACAGGACGAAAACGCCAAAGGCCGGGGCCGGGCTGATCCACTGACGCGCGACCGCCCATCCTGCGTCATGGCATAGGGCGGCGAAACTTTCCGGCGTGAACTTATGGGCATTTTCCGTATGCAGACGTTCGCCCGCCGCAAAGCGGAAACGCTGCCCGGCGACGGTCACGACGTGATCGCGGCGGCTGACCAGATGCATTTCGATGCGCGCGCGCTCAGCGTTCCACACCGTCAGATGCGCGAAGGCATCAAGGTCGAAATCCCCCTGCAATTCGCGGTTCATGCGCACCAGCAGGTTTTTATTGAAGGCCGCGGTGACGCCTGCCGCGTCATCATAGGCGGCATGCAGCGTCGCTTCGTCCTTGACCATATCGGCGCCGACGATCAGTTGCGCCTGTGTTCCCAGCAGGTGACGGAAGGCGCGCAGCAACTCACGTGCTTCGTCCGGGCTGAAATTGCCGATGGTCGAGCCGGGGAAGAAGCCGACGCACGGCCTGTTTTCCAGCGTTTCGGGCCGTGACAGGGCCTGCGTAAAATCACCCACCAGCGGCACGACATTCATCCGGGGATAGGCGCTTTGCAGCCGCGCCGTCGCCGCGTGCAGGGCGTCCGGGCTGATGTCGATGGGCACATAGGTGCGCAAGGCCGGGCAGGCATCGAGCAGAATCCGCGTCTTGTCGCTGGCCCCGCTGCCAAATTCGACCAGCACGGTATCGGCGGTCCAGCCCGCCACCAGCGCATCGGCAATGTCGTGCAGCAGGCGCGTTTCGGTGCGCGTGGGGTAATATTCCGGCGTGCGGCAGATGGCTTCGAACAGGTCGGAGCCCGCCGCATCGTAAAAATACTTGGGCGACAGGGATTTGGGCTTTGCCGACAGACCGGCGATGACACCGGCGGCGAAGCCCTCATCGCCGCGCTCCGCCGGAGCGTGATCGCGCGCCAGACGCAGGCCCGCGCGCACCCAGCGCTTTTCCGGCGCGAAGAAGTTGCGATAGGTGGCGCGCGCATGACCGGCAGGCGTGAAGGCGCTGCCGCCGCGCAGGCTCATCTGCCCGCTCATAAACTTGCCATTATATTCACCGACGGCACCCGCTCCCGGACGAAAGCCCGGATAGCCAAGATAGGCGCTGGCCGTCCATTGCCAAGCGACGTCCGTGACCTGCTGCAAGCAGCCCTGACGCACGGCAACCTCCCATTCGGCCTCGGTCGGCAGGCGCGCCCCGGCCCAGCGGGCAAAGGCATCGGCCTCATAGAAGCTGAGAGGTGGGCCCCATTTTACGGACAGGAATGCGGCTTAGCTAAGCTTGTGTCTGTGGTGTGATTATGCCGCTTGCCTCGTTATTCCCGATCCCAGGTAGGCCTCGTCTGGTGTCTGT
>NZ_JAIXSV010000174.1 GCF_027484505.1 Asticcacaulis sp. | reverse complement strand
TTGTCGTAATTGTAGTAGATGTAATTGCCGTCACGGCGACGCCACCACGACCGATTGCCATTCTCATCATAGGCATAGGCCTCATAGTCGCTGCCGCTGTGGCTGCCGGCTGTGGCCAGCGCCGTCGCCTGGGTCGCCGGGTTCCAGCCCCCCGGCCGGTTGGTATCGGGGTAATAAACCGCCGACAGACGATCAAACCCGTCATAGGTCATCTTGGTCCGGTTGCCATTGGCATCGATCGAATCCGTCACCTTGCCGTTCGGGGAATAGGCAAACGTCGAATAGACCCGCTCGATGGGCGTTCCGACGGCCTGACGGACCTGAACCACCTGACCGGCGGCATCATACACCGTCTTCGTGATCCGGTCCGGACCATAGGCACTCTGCCCCCCCAGACTACAGGCGCTGGCTGGGAGATTGCCAAAGCTGTCCGGGTTCATGCGAACCGCCGTACACTCCGGCCGCCCAACCGCGTCATACGACACCTGCGTTACCGAAACCACGGTTTCAGCCTGCACAGCCCCCGCCCCGCTCAAGCCCAGCACGGCCAGAACCGCAGCAACCCATCTACGCCCAACCGCACCGCGATCCGCTTTGAACACGCTCATCTTCCCAGCCCCCTTCACCCGCATCACGGAACCACAACTTCGGTCTTAACGAGCTGAGCCGCACCATCGTACGTCATCCGCTTGGCCGACGACCACACAAAGTCTGAACCGTCTGTGTTGTTTCCACTACCAACCTCCGTGCGGATCTCAAGACTGTCCGCATCGTAGTAGTGCTTGACAATCTGGCGCTTCAGCGGGCCACCCCCATCAGGGTCGGGACCGATCTCGAAGACCTTGCGACGCAGAACGTCCCACGTCGTGTAACTCCGATCATCCACGTCCGTCCGCGGTCCGTCCACAGACGTCACATTGCCGTATACATCATACACAAATGTTGTTGTGGCGGAAATCGTATTGCTGCCATTCCTGACGACTTGCGCCGTTTGAAGAAGATTGTTTGTTGCATACTGATACTCGGTTACGCTATCGCCCGGCTGGTCGCATTGCGCTTGCGTAGCTGGACAAGTTTCCGTTCGCACCAATCGCCAGACAGGGAGTGAGTTGACGAGATTCCCGTTTGCGTCTTTAACCTTTGGATAGAACTGCGAATAGAAATTGCGGGTTTTTGCCCGAAAACCATTTTGATCCGGAGGGCTGGTTACTGTCAGCACACCGCCATGAGCTGCGTCATAGGTGTAATCCGTTTGATTGCCTTTGGCATCCCTAACCCAATTGGGTTTGTTACAAGTTTTGGGGTTCGCACACACCGAGTCATAACCAGCCGTCATAACGGAATCTGACAAGTTGCTTCCCGGTTTGACTTTCGAACGAACTTCCGTGAGATTTCCTCGCATATCGTAAGCTACGTTGATGCGGTCCCCCTCGGGAAAAAGCTGGCCTCTAACGCGCCCATTTGAGGTGTCTGTGTTATTGTAAAAAGTCCGCTGCAGGGGATCCACGAGCATTTGAAAACCTGACGGTTCAATTCCTTTCATATCCCAGCTGCGGTATACAGTAATCTGCGTCCCATCCGGATTAAGAATGGTGCTCTGGGCGTTTTCCTGATTACCGTTATGGTCATAATTCCAAGTCCGACCTCCGTAGGTCAGCGATTTTATGCGGGAGTGCCTATGCAGGGCCTGTGTGCAGTAGTCAGGGTTATCTTCAGAATAATAGCAGCCGTTCGCGGATAATGATGTGTAATAAGTAGCCGACTTGGTCCTACCAGATGGATAATTAATTTTCGTAAGAGCGTTAGGATTGTCTAAAGAAAACTGTCCAAAAATAGTATTTTCAAAAGTTGGAACAGAAAATCCATTTTGGTTGTCGTTAAAAGCTAAATAGTACCACGGTTGCGAAAATGAGCACGAAACAGATTCTGGGTTGCAATAATCAATAGATGAATTGATCAATCGAACATTTGCATAAATTGGACCATCAGTATTTGCATTATAAAAACCCCTGTAACGAGCCATCCACCCCAGTGAACTGGAGATGCTTAAAAGACCAT
The DNA here is from genome assembly GCF_027484505.1 of Asticcacaulis sp. Classification (GTDB taxonomy): domain Bacteria; phylum Pseudomonadota; class Alphaproteobacteria; order Caulobacterales; family Caulobacteraceae; genus Asticcacaulis. The sequence goes on along the minus strand of NZ_JAIXSV010000174.1, from coordinate 1,775 downwards.
GAATGTAACCCGTATAGCTCAGTGTGGTAGGTGTACGCGCATAGTAATAGTTTAATACTTCACCGTCTGGTTTTGTTAGTTTCGTTATGACGGCATCTCCCGAAATTGCCCAGTCGTCGGCTGTGTTCGGCCCATTACTGACAAACGAGTTTGGAAACAAACTGTGCTTGTAGGTAAGCTCCGCGACAGACCCATCATGCATAGTGTAAATACATTGCCCTAATGTTTGCCCCGTCGCACTAGATGAGTTACACTCAAGACGACCATTTGTCCCCTCGTAACCAAAATTGTCAGATCGATCGTATAACCAAGTACTCCCAGAGTAAACTGCGCCCTTATTGAGATCGCTTTGCCCAAAAACAGATATTTGCATACCGGCAAACTGTGGAGGGCTTCCCTCTACTGGAGGCTTGAACGTCTTTCTGGTTAATGTACCAATAAGATTGTCGTATACGTAAGGATTTGATCCGCTTCCAATACGCGACAATCCACTATTTGAATTACCTATACTGAGAGACGGAATAGAACCGTGCAAACTCATACTATTTAAATCAACACCATTGGAATCTATACTTGGATAAGCAGGAGGTGGCGCCAAGGCTTGAGAATGTGCATTACTCACTAGGCCTGCTGAAAAAAGGCAGGCAAAGACCCAAAATTGCTTCCGACGTGTCATATCTTGTTCTCAATGGTAACTTGAAATAAAGGCCAGCGGCCCAGAGTTTTTTGTTGCGCTGAGGTCTAAACTACGGATAAGGCCTGAAGCCGCCTGTACCGAAGGGTTGTCTGCCTTCGAACAGTCCGTTTTGGACGAAGTGCTGGTGCGGATCCACATTGGCCGCCGTGATGTCCGGGTAGTTCACCCGATAGCCATTCGTGCTGAACCTGGGTGACGGGTCGCGCAACTCGTGCCAGCCCCAGATATGGTAGTGCTCCAGCGGATTGATCCCCGCCGCCGCCACATCTGGATAAGCGCTAAGGTAGCCCGTGGTGCTGAAGTAGGCGCTGGGGTCCCGTCCTTCATGCCAACCATTGTTGTTGTAATGGTTGATGGCGTCCTGAACCGTGAAGTTCGCGTTGAACAGGTCTCAGTACAAAAGGCGATAATAGTCGGCATCAAACCCGTTCGGCTGTATGTTTCCGCCGCTGCGCTTTGACGTCCGGTTCCCCGCGCTGTCGTACTGATACCATGACGACGAACCATTGGGGTGAATAACCCCGACCACCCGGCCCAAGGCATCATAGCGATGGATGGTTTCGCTCGCGCCGGCTGATACTGGCAACAGGCTCGCGGCCAAACCAGATCCTAAAATCGCTCGTCGCGTCACCCTCATCATTCCCCTACCCCCTTATTGCCCGCTGCGAGCAGCTGTTCCCTGGCCTTTACCGTTACGCTTCGGTTCCTCACGGAACCCATTTGGGTACAGTCAGCGTTTTCGTCTGGGTCTCAGCAGAGACCGCAGGCGGTATTCGAGCTCCAGATAGCCGGACCGCTGGCGCTGTAGATGACCATGTTGCCGTCACTTTGGACCACGAACCACGCGCCGGGGTTACCATTGGTTCCAGACGACCACAGGGGTTCGCCTGAAGCGCCATACAGCACCAGATTGCCATCGCCCTGCATCACCAGTTGCGCCGCCACCTTGCTGTGGCTACCCGCTCCCGCCCACAAGGCACCTGACTGTCCGTAAAGGACCAGATTGCCGTCTGTCTGGACGTGAAGGTGATACCGGCCTCCATCCGAGACCATGTCCTGTCCTCGTAGCAACGCCTGC
>NZ_JAIXSV010000224.1 GCF_027484505.1 Asticcacaulis sp. | reverse complement strand
CTAGGGTTTGTGGGGATTCACAGATGAATCGAATTGTGATTCATACTGTTCATGGACCGCAATATTCTAACCGATGCCCAATGGGCGAAGATCGAACCGCATTGCTTGGGGAAACGCACTGACCCCGGACGCAGCGGCGGAGATAACCGGCGCTTTATAGAGGCCGTGCTTTGGATTGCCCGTACCGGCAGTCCTTGGCGCGACCTTCCGGCGCATTACGGCAACTGGAGCACAGCGTTTCGCCGCTTCAGTGACTGGCGCAAAGCCGATGTTTTTAAAAGGATATTTGATGCCTGCTCGGATGATCCAGATATGGAATACGCGATGATCGATGCCACGATAGTCAAGGTCCACCGTCATGGCCAAGGCGCTAAAGGGGGACTCAGAGCCAGGCCATAGGCCGCTCAAAGGGCGGCATGACCACCAAAATCCTCGCCTTGACGGATGCACTTGGCAATCTCGTGCGCTTTGAACTGTTGCCTGGGCATCGGTTCGATACTGTGGGCGTTGAACCGCTTCTGACAGGCATCAGCTTCGGGGCCTTGTTGGCCGACAAGGCTTTTGACAGCAATTCTATCGTCGATAATCTCAATGAACGCGGGGCGAAGATCGTCATCTCCCAACATCCACGGCGTTCAAGGCCTTTGGACATCGACAAAGAAATCTACAAATGGCGACACTTGGTCGAGAACTTCTTCTGCAAACTCAAAGAGTTTAAACGCGTCGCCATGAGAGCAGACAAAACCGACAACAGCTTCAAGGCTATGATCTATCTCGCAGCCGCCGTCATAAACTCAAAATGAATCCCCACAAACCCTAGGCCGAAGCGTATAAAGGGGCGATAGGGAGAAGCCTGCAAAAGCACGAAGGCCCCGTAGAGAGACCAGGGCCTTCGGGCCGCAGTGTGACCGTTGCAGGTGGATCTGGATCAACGACCTTTTGCGGCCCCGTGAGGATAGGCGCACACGCATAAACATTCGATACGCGGGGGGTATTTGGCGTACATGTGGGAAAATTTTGACCGCCCTGCATCCGTCCGCAACTCTGGCGGACATTAAGAGACAGGATGGGGTGTCGATGCCAACATTCACGCCCTGCGCCGTTTTACCCTGCGGGCCTTCGTCTCAGGGGAATCAATGCAACCGGAGACAATCGATGGAAACCCTTTTTGCGCAATACTGGTGGCTGCTTTTCCCCATTTTTGGCATGGGAATGGGCATTTTTGGTATGTATATGGGTCACAAGGCCCGACAGGACCGCATCGGTTTAATCCGCCAGTATCTCGAACAGGGCAAGGAGCCACCGGCGGCGTTGCTCGCTGGGTTAAACGGTGACGATGGCATGGACAAGACGGGCCAGACGGCCAATAGCGGTCTGGTGTCCATGGTCTGCATCTTCTCCGCCTTCGCACTGGCCTTTGGCTATGTGGGCTGGAAGCAGGGCAGCGACGTCTATTTCGCGCTGGGGCTGGGCTTTGCCCCTGCCGCTCTCGTTTCGCTCATCATCCTGATCGCCAAGATGATGCGGAAAGACTAGGCATGGACCCGGCCCGCCACGCACAGGCCCGCAAGGGATCAGAGGCCGCCTTCGCCGTTCTGGTGTCAGAGCATCAGCAGGCGGTGCGGCTGTTTCTGCGACGGCTGGCGGCCAATCCTGCCGACGCGGATGATCTGGCGCAGGAGGCCTTCGTCACTGCCTGGGAGCGGATTGACCACCTGAAGCCCGGCGTGTCCTTCCGCACCTTTGTCTGTGGCATCGCGTGGAAAAAAGCCCAGAATGACCGCCGCCGCGTCCGGCGTGCCGAAACCCGTGACGGGGCGTGGCTTTCGCTGCGTCGCGACGTGGAAATGCCCACGCACGAAACGCGCCTCAGCCTCGACAAGGCCATGCAATCCCTGCCGCTCGATATGCGGGCCGTCATATCGCTGTGCGTAGCCGAAGACTATAGCCACGCCGAAGCCGCCCGGATTCTGGGGCTTCCCCTTGGCACGGTAAAATCGCATAGTCAGCGCGGGCGCGCCCGACTGTGTGAACTTCTGGGAGTAGAGGTATGAGCGATCCCTTGCGTCTGATGTTCGCCCCCACGGATGTACCCGCCCGCGATCTGGCCTTCGAACTGCGCGTTCTCGAAGCCGTCGAGCGCCGACGTTTCCGCCGACAGATGGCCCTCTATCTGATGATCGCTATGGCCATACTTGGAGGCAGCGTTTTCCTGACGCCGCTGCTGTGGCCTGTATTGACCCTCCCTGCCCTGCCCGTCTTTTTGTCGGTCATCGGCGTCCTGCCGGGCCTTTTCTTTGCCGGACGGCAGATTGTGTCTTCGTCAAAGTTGAGGCGGCCGGCATAGAGCCAGCCCGCCATGTCAAGCGCCCGCCTAAGGGGACTAAATATCTGGATTTTTTAGCCCCTCGCCGGGCGGCGCCTGCCACCTTGGCCACCGCCTCAATGGCAGCTTGCGCGGCTTTAGAGCGAAATGATTTTAGGTTGAAGCATATCCTGAGTTCGTGAAGTAGTTTGCGCATTCGTGTGGAGGAAAGAAGTCAATGAGTTTGCCGATCTTTCTCCAGACGTTTTCCTTGGTTCGTTCGGCCGCCTTTCTCAGGAGGTGTTTG
>NZ_JAIXSV010000259.1 GCF_027484505.1 Asticcacaulis sp. | reverse complement strand
CGTGCATGGGTCATCCGCGATGCCCATCGCATTCGCATTGACAGTGCTCAGGTGGTGCGCGGCGATATGATCGTCCTGGCCGAAGGCGACAGGGTGCCCGCCGACGCAAAACTCTTGGACTCGCACGATCTTCAGGTAGATGAATCCCTTCTCACCGGCGAGTCTGTTCCGGTGAGAAAGTCCCTGACCGCAAAGAGCGGGGATGAAAACTCTGATCGGGTTTTCTCAGGCGCTCTGATTGTGCGCGGCACAGGCATTGGTGAAGTCACAGCCACTGGTATCAGGAGCCGGATGGGCCAGATCGGTCACTCGCTGAAAACCCTGACGCCGGAAGTGCCAAAGCTTCAGACCGAAACCCGCAAGCTCGTGACCCTATTCGCGTCGGTCGGTGGGGCCGTCTGCGTGGTTGTTGTACTTCTCTACGGCCTCTTGCGCGGGGGTTGGCTTGAGGCCACTCTGGCGGGCATTGCCCTGGGTATGTCGATGCTGCCGGAGGAGTTCCCGGTCGTATTGGCCGTGTTTATGGCCATGGGTGCGTGGCGGATCTCAAAAGCGCGTGTTTTGACTCGCAAAGCAACGGCCATAGAGACGCTGGGCTCTGCTACCGTATTGTGTACGGATAAGACCGGCACATTGACTGAGAACAGAATGTCACTGGCCGAGTTCAGACTGAAAGACGGGCAGGTCGCCAGTGCCGACGCGGCCCTGTCAAAGGACTTCCTCAATCTGGCGGAGGTCGGCCGTATGGCCAGCGAACCCGACCCCTACGATCCGATGGAAAAGGCTTTTCACGCTTTTGCGAGAGCCAGTGACGGACCCGAGGCCTTACCGAAGGCGCTGATCAAATCTTTTGGGTTGCGACCGGACTTTTTGGTCATGTCCCAGGTCTGGCAAGGAGAGGATGCCAACGCACCCCTCACTATAGCCGCCAAGGGCGCTCCAGAAGCGATCGCTGACCTGTGTCGGCTGAATGCCGGGGAGGGTGTCGCGATGAAGGTCGCCGTTGAGGCTATGGCAGGGCGAGGCCTGCGCGTCCTCGGCATTGCACGGGCGAAGTTTCAGGGGAAGCTTCCCGAATCTCAACGCGAATTCGATTTTGAATATCTCGGACTGGTTGGACTGGCCGATCCCCTTCGTGCCAGCGTGCCGGGGGCGATAAGGGAGTGCCGCGCGGCTGGTATTCGTGTCATCATGATTACCGGCGATTATCCGATCACGGCGCAGTCGATCGCGCGTCAAGCGGGGCTTTTCGAGCCAGGCGAGATCGAGGCGGTCGTTAGCGGCGATGAACTGACCCATATGAATGAGGCTGTTCTTGCCGCAAAGCTGAAGGTGGCAACCGTCTTTGCGAGAATTCAGCCGGATCAAAAACTACGCATCGTGCAGGCTTTGAAAGCAAATGGTGAGATCGTCGCCATGACCGGAGACGGGGTAAACGATGCCCCATCGCTCAGGGCCGCGCATATAGGCATTGCGATGGGCGGGCGAGGAACCGATGTTGCGCGGGAAGCGTCCGCCATTGTGCTTCTCGACGACGATTTCGGTTCGATCGTTCAGGCGATCCGCCTTGGGCGCCGAATTTACGACAACCTGCGAAAAGCCATGGCATTTATCTTTGCAGTTCATGTCCCCATTGCGGGCCTTGCGCTCATGCCACTGGTCTTTGGCTTGCCAATACTGTTCGGTCCAATGCATATCGCATTTCTCGAAATGGTCATCGACCCCGTTTGTTCCTTAGTGTTTGAAGCCGAAACCGAGGAAGAAAATGTCATGAAAAGGCCGCCTCGCGCGCCGACTGAGCCCCTGTTCTCAAAAGAGCTGATTGCCTGGAGCGTCCTGCAGGGGGCTCTGGCGCTTACGCTCGTCGCCGTGATCTTCGTCGCAGCCCTTAACCTTGGCATGGCCGAAGATGAAGTGCGAGCGCTGGCTTTCTTCTCGCTCATCATGACCATTGCCGCACTCATATTTGTCAACCGGTCCTACAGTGCCTCCCTGTTAACCGCCTTGAAGCGGCCAAACGCCGCACTGCTCTATGTGGTGTTGGGGGTTATGGCGATGCTGGCCCTGACACTCTTATGGTCTGCGGCCCGCGACATGTTTCGCTTTGGGCCATTGCGATGGGATCAGCTCGCTTTGAGCCTGGGGGCCGGGGTAATGGCGCTCGTCTGCCTTGAGCTTCTGAAGCCCCTCTGGAGAAAATGGCTGACGGCTTAGCCAACCGGCACCATGAGTTCATTTCGACGCAGGAACCAAAGCGTCCAGGGCGGGTCGTATCGCGCCATTGAAATCGGTCCAATGGCGTTGAGCTTATGGTGGCGCATATAGATCTCAAGCCCTTCGGTTCTGGCCTCGATGTCCCCGGCCTGTCCCCGTCCGGCAAAACGTATAACCGCCACACGCACGGGGGGCAGATTGACCAGCCGGACCCTTGGATTGTTCGGCTTGGGCAGCGTGGCGAGCGTGTATCTGACGGGCATGATGAAGCGAACCACCCAGCCGTCGGCCACAGCCTGCTGAATCACCGGGGCCGTCATTGCAATTTTTTCGGATTGCGGGGCCTGAAGCACAGGGGCGGTCATCGCCACCGTATGTTTCTGTACATTGCTGCCGAAGATGTAGCCGGCAAGCAGGTTGAAACCGGCACGCAGGGCGGGTTCACGCTCGCCTGAAACGGTCACTTCTGCGGCGATCAGTGACGGATAGGCCCGCACTTCGCACAGTCCCTCCTTTTGACTTGTGGTGTAGGCGGGTTCCTCAATAGACATGATTGAACTTTCTTAGAGCGCCTGCCGAAACGTGCGAAACGGCTTCGGAATTAAAAGCGCCATAGCCCGCAAGGGCCAAAATAGCGCCGAAGAGGTGCCGACGCCGGCCTGATGCCCCCTTGATCCGCGCAGGGTCAGGTGTTGATAATCACCTTGAGCGCCTTGGTCTTTGACGCATTGCCAAAGGTCTCGTAGGCGTCGATTATGTGGTCCAAGGAGAAGTGGTGGGTAATCAGCCGTTTCGGATCGAGCCTGTCAGCGTCCACAAGTTTCAGCAACATGGGCGTTGATACGGTGTCAACCAGTCGTGTCGTGATTGTCAGGTTGCGGTCCCAAAGGTATTCCAGGTGCAGATCAACCTTCGTCCCATGAACACCGATATTGGCGATCGTGCCCCCCGGCGCTATCAGCGTCTCACACAGTTCAAATGTCGCCGGCATCCCCACGGCTTCGATCGCTGTGTCCACGCCTTGGCCTTGCGTCAGCATCATCACCGCTTCTGTCGCTCTGCCGTCCGAACTGTTGACGGTGTGTGTGGCACCAAAGCGTTTGGCGGTTTCCAGACGGTTGGCGTCGAGATCAATCATAATGATCTGCGCCGGGGAATAGAACTGTGCCGTCAACAGGGCGGCCAGTCCTATAGGACCGGAGCCGACGATCGCAACGGAGCTTCCCGGTTGCACCTTTCCGTTCAGGACGCCGCATTCGAACCCCGTGGGTAAGATGTCACTGAGCATGACGAGAGCTTCCTCGTCAGCATGCTTGGGAACGGGATACAGGCTGTTGTCGGCATGAGGTGTGCGCACATATTCGGCCTGAGTGCCGTCAATCGTATTGCCCAGCATCCAGCCGCCGCTGGTGCAGTGTGAGAACATCTGCTTGCGGCAGTATTCGCATCGGCCACAGGCACTGATGCACGAGATCAGGACGTGATCGCCGGTTTTGAACACGGTGACATCGCTGCCCACGCTGTCGATGACACCGACGCCCTCATGGCCGAGAATACGTCCGGGGGTGCAGGATGCCACGTCACCCTTGAGGATATGCAGATCGGTCCCGCATATCGTTGTCTTCGTCACCCGAACAATGGCATCGGTAGGGAATTGGATGACGGGTTTAGGAACCTCATCAAGCGATTTACGTCCTGGCCCATGAAAGACAAGAGCCTTCATCGTGGTTTCGGGGGAGCCCTTCGGCTGTCTCCGGTCACCAGAGCCTGTCACAAGCTGAATGTTATTGTCCATCTGAGGTCACCTTTGCGATCCGACCGCTAACTCGATTAATCAACAAGTATTGATTGTTGATATGGACCCAGCGATAGCCGCGCTTCGGCGGGGCCAGTTGGCGCGCCTGCCAGCCGGTCACGATATAGTCCCCGTCCCGGAGGGCTAAGGGCAAGCGTTCTCCGTGTGTCCAGCGGCGCATATATTGGTGATCGCTTTGCGGCACGACCTCGAAAACCGTTCCGTTCTCGGTAATCAGGCCATATTGATGGCTGTCATTGCGTACCCAGCGGTGCCCTCTCGCCGGCGCGGGCAAATTGCGACGCTGCCAGTCAACGACTGTGTACTGGCTCTCCTGATAAACGTCGGGCACCTTATCGCCTTTGAGCCAAGGCGCGTGTTGGGGCGGGTGCCCTCCCTCTGCGTGTGCATCTGGTCGGCCCGGCTGATAGGGCGGGGCTTTCGAGAGTGCAGGGGAGGTGAGGCTTGCCGCGGTGGCAAGTGCCAGAGTGAGCACGTATCTCATAACAAGAGGCTCCAAAAAGGGCTGGGGCGACAACCCGTGTCGCTATGGTGCGACCGTCAGGCGTCAAGTTCATGGCGCCTAGATCATTATGATTTCTGGTAGAAACATAATGATCTAGATTTTTGTTTCGCCCCTCGCCGGGCGGTGGCTTTGCCACCTTGGCCGCCGCCTCAATGGCGGCTTGAGCGGAATGATT
>NZ_JAIXSV010000292.1 GCF_027484505.1 Asticcacaulis sp. | reverse complement strand
GCCATGCTGGATGAGATCGACCGCAAGATTCTGCGCCTGCTGCAAGCGGACGGGCGCATGACCAATCAGGCTTTGGCCGAGGCCGTGCACGTCTCACCGGCGGCTTGTTTTGAACGCGTCAAGCGTCTGAAGGCCAATGGCTATATTCTGGGCACCATGGCCATTCTCGATCCGGTCAAGCTGGATCGCGCCCTGCTGATCTTCGTCGAGGTGTTGCTTGATCGCACGACCGAAGACGTGTTCGACGCCTTTCGCCACGCCGTAACGCGCCAGCCGGAAATATTGGAATGTCATATGGTCGCGGGTGGTTTCGACTATCTGATCAAGGCGCGGGTGAAGGACATGGCGGCCTATCGGCAGTTTTTGGGCGACGCCCTGGTGTCGCTGCCCGGCGTGCGTGAAACCCGCACCTATGCGGTGCTGGAAGAGGTCAAAAACGCCATAGCCCTGCCGGTTTAGCGCTCACCCCGGCTTGACCCGACAACGTTGTCGTGTTTTGAAGCGGGTATGCGCCTGATCACCCTGACCCCCGATTCCTGCACCCTGACCTCCGCCACGGCCATGCCGCGCGCGTCCGGTTTTCTGTGGAACCGCAAGATGATGCTGCACGCGACCTGTCGCGGCTTCGTCACGGCCCAGCACATGCAGCCGGAACCGGCCAAATACAGTCACGCGCCGGTCGTGGAGGGCAAGACCTTCATGCTGCCGGAAACGGCGCACTACGCCCATCATCCGGGGCGGTTTGTCTATGTGCGTGATCTGGTCAGTCAGCGACATTTCTCCGTGCCGCATGAGCCTGTGCGGCGCGCGCCCAAGGCCTTCGCTTTTACGCAGCAGCCGGAACGGCTGGAATGGTCTGTCGAACAGGACGAACTCGATATCCGCTGGAGCCTGGTGTTACCCGTCGATGAGGCGGTCGAACTGTGGCGACTGGAAATTCGTAACCGGCTGGATATCGAACGCGCTCTGCGCATCGTGCCCTATTTCCCGGTCGGCTATATGAGCTGGATGAATCAAGGCGCGCGCTTTGATGCCGGGCTGAATGCCGTTATCGCCAGCTCGGTGACCGCCTATCAGAAGATAGACGATTATTTTAAAAACCAGCACCTTAAAGACAAAACCTTCCTCACGTGTGATCGTGTTCCGGACGCGTTTGAGACGCGGCGTGAGGACTTCGAAGGCGAGGGCGGGCTGAGCGATCCGGATATGCTGCGTACCGGCCTCAAGGGCGGTGAAGCGCTATACGAAACACCGGCGGCAGTCCTGCAATTCGATCAGACACTGAACGCCCATGAGACGCAGGTCTGGCATTTCGTCTTCGGTCCAGCTTTTGATGAGGCCGAAGTGGCGCGCCTGAAAGCCGCCTATCTGGGGGCCGAGGCTTTTGAGCGCGTCTGTAGTGAGGCGCGCGCCTATGTCGAACAGGGACGCGGCGTGCTGTCCATCGAAACGCCGGATACGCATTTCGATGCCTTCATGAACCGCTGGCTGGCACGGCAGGTCTATTATCACGGCGATACCAACCGCCTGACCACCGATCCGCAGACGCGCAACTATCTTCAGGACGCGCTGGGCATGGTGTTTGTGCGCCCGCAAAGCGCCAGAGAGTCGCTGCTCTATGCCCTCTCAAAGCAGAATGCAGACGGCTCGATGCCCGACGGCATCAAGCTCTATGACGGGGCGCAGTTCAGCTTCATCAATCAGGTGCCGCATACAGACCACTGTGTGTGGCTGTTTATCCTGCTCGAAGCCTATCTTGATGAGACCGACGACTATGCGGTGCTGGAGGCCGAGCTTGATGGTCAAAGCGTGCGTGCACGGCTGGAGGCGGCGCTGCGCTGGTTGCTCAAGACCCGTGACCATCGCCGGCTGAGCTATATTGATCAGGGCGACTGGAACGACCCGATGAATATGGTCGGCTGGAAGGGCAAGGGGGTATCGGGCTGGCTGACCCTCGCCGTGGCCTATGCCCTGCGCCTGTGGGTGCGTCTGTCGGGAGAGACCGAGCCGTGGGCGGCCGAGGCCGAGGCGATGAACGCCGCCATGAACACGCATCTGTGGGACGGCGACTGGTTCGGGCGTGGGATCACCGACGACAATGTGGTCTTCGGCATCAAGAGCGATCCGGAAGGGCGGCTGTACCTCAATCCGCAAAGCTTTGCCCTGCTGTCCGGTGCGGCTTCGCAGGCGCAGGCCGAGCGCATGGTGCAGGCCGTGGCATCGGAACTGGAGACGCCCTATGGCGTCGAAATGCTGGGGCCGCCTTACACGAAGATGCGCGAAGATGTCGGGCGTCTGACGCAAAAATCGCCCGGTGTCGCCGAAAACGGCTCGGTCTATAATCACGCAGCGGCCTTTTATATCTACAGCCTGACGCAGGTGAAGAAAGGTGAAAAAGCCTTTGAACTGATGCGTAAAATGCTCGCCGGCGTGAATGAAGCCGACTACGTGCAGCGCGGTCAGTTTCCGGTCTTCATCCCCAACTATTACCGCGGTGATTTCCATGCCCACCCGCGCACGGCGGGCCGGTCTTCGCAGCTTTTTAACACCGGCACTGTGGCCTGGGTCTATCGCAGCCTGATCGAGGGCCTGTTCGGTCTGAAGGGCACGCGCGAGGGCTTAAGCATCCGGCCCTGTCTGCCCGCGCACTGGGCTGAGGCCAAAGCGACGCGGTTGTTCCGCGGATCGACCTACCACGTCACCTATCGCCGGGGCGGCGCGACGGGCCTGACCCTCAATGGTCAGCCGGTTTCGGGCGACGTGCTGCCCCTGCCGGACCGGCCGGGTGCATTTGAGGTTGAGGTGGGTCTTACGTAAGCCTTAAACCTTCGCAGCGCGCAGAATCCGCGCCTCATAGACATTGGCCCACTGATCGCTGTCGGCTTCTAAGCGCACCCGCACCTTGGTCTTGCCCGCTGTCAACGCTGGGGGCAGGGGATAGGTAATGACATTGCGCGCCACCGTCGGTTCGCCCGACAGGGTTTCGGTCGCCAGCACCTGACCTTCGGCCAGCAGACGGAAGGATTTGTTGCGGTCACGCCCGGCATAGGCGACCTGTAGCACCAGCGGTCCCTCGGCGGTTTTGAGGTCAAAGGCCAGATAACCCTTTTGAATCAACCGCCCACGTTCAGCGATATGGGTGATGGTCGCCGTATTGGGCGTACCGTCAAAGGCATGATCGGTTTCTGGCTGCTGCTCACCCAGACGAATGACATCCACCGTGCGGGCGGCCATATCGGCGCGGTCCCTGGCCGCCTGACGCCATGCGGCCTCTTCGCCAACCCATTCCGCACTACCGAAACGGCGGAAATAGACGGCCGTGCGGTTGCGATGTTGCAGGAAAAAAGGCCTCAGGCTGAGGTCGCCCGGCTTGCCCTGCGTCCCCAGTCGATACTGATGCAGCCCCCCGGCAGCGACCAGCTGGGGGGCCGTCTCATCAGACACCAGCGCCGGATCGATACCCTCCCACGGTTGATCCGACGGGCCGAGGTCACCGGCCAGCACCAACGGCCCGCTGAGGAAGGCGATCAGCTTGCTGTCGTCCGGCATGGCTTCGACGCGCACGGACATGGGCAGGCGCAGCTCAAGACGGTCACCGCTTTTCAGCCCCGTGAGACGCATATACCCTCCCTGACGCACACCCGCAGCCTTTCCGTTCACCCTCAGCACAGGGGCGTCGCACCAACCGGGTACGCGCAAATCGAGCGCTTTGGGGGCCTTACGCACCGTAATCACCACCTGATCGGACAGGGGAAAGGCGGTTTCCATATCGAGCTGCGCTTCGGGCGCGTTGAGCGTCGAGGCGTAATAGAGGTTCACCGCCACGCCATCGCCGTGCTTCCAGTATATGCTTTCGCCGTGCTTGGAATGGCTTTCCATGCCCGACCCAACGCAGCACCAGAAGTCGTTGGTCGGGTCCGAATGTACGCGCCCCAGACCCGAAGCCAGTCCGGTGAAATAGGTGAACATGCCCGTTTGCGGGGCCTGCTGGCTCATGATGTGGTTGAGGTGGGCCCGCTCATAGAAGTCGAAGAGGGCCGCATCACCGCTCCAGCCATATAGATGGCGCGTCAGGCGCAGCATATTGTAGCTGTTGCACGCCTCACAGGTCTGCTGATCGAGGCGGTTGGCCAGTTGGCGCGGCGCGCCGAAATGTTCATGATCGGAATTGCCGCCGATGACATAGGAGTGGTCGCGCGTTACGGTCTGCCAGAAAAAGTGCGCGATGCGGGCGTCGTCGGCATTTTGCGTCAGTTCATAAAGGCGGGCGGAGCCGACGATCTTGGGGATCTGCGTATTGGCATGTTTGCCGGCCAGTTCGTCGCGCCCGGCGGCCAGCGGATCGACAATGGCGCGGTGACGCAGACGCTTTGACAGGGTGAGCCAGCGCGGGTTCTTCGTTCGCGCATAGAGTTCGGCATAGGACTCGGTCAGGCCGCCATGTTCGGCGCGCAGGATTTCCTGTATCTGCGCATCGCTCAGCCCTTCGAGAATGGTGCCCAGATAGTCGCCCAGACCCGTGGCAACGGTCAAACCATCGGTTAACCCGGCGTGCTGATACGCGTCCAGCGCCCCGCCGAACACCTTGTGATAGGTATAGAGCGGCACCCAGCCGCCATTCAGATCAAAACCGGAGGTGCGGATATCGCCCTTGCGCAGTTCCTCATAGACGATCTTGCCGTCCACCTCCTGCCCATTGCGGCCCACGGTCGTGCCGCCCGCATAGCCGTCGCCGTGTTTGGCCTGAATGGTCTTCAGTTCGCTCAGCACATAGGCGGCGCGGTCACGGAATTCGGGCTTGCCCGTCTGCGCGTACATCAGCGACAGGGCGGACAGGTGGTGGCCCAAACTATGGCCCGCAATGCCGCGCGCTTCCCAGCCGCCATAGACCTCGCCCCTGGGTTCCAGCCCGGCGCCTTTGCGGAAATTGTGCAGAAAACGGTCAGGCGACAGCGACAGAAGATAGCGCTGATTGGCCTCAATGGAGGTCAGAAAGATCGACGGCTTAAGCCGCACCTGAGACAGGGGGAAGGGGGTGGCGGGTATAGCGTCAGGCGTCACGGCCCCGGCAGCGGTCGCGCCGACAGCCATCCCCAGTCCTGCGGCCGTTACACCGCGTCTCGTCCATCCCTGCATGACTCACTCCTATTGTGTTTTCTTGTACTATAGTCCGTCATTTGTCTGAGTAAAATCAAACTTACACCCCACGACGGATTTCGGCTTGCCACACGTTTGACACCGGTATCATATATGACCAACCATAACAGACATCACACTAACGTCTCCGGGGAAATGCCATGCACCGCCGTACCTTGCTCGCCAGCCTTGTCACCTTGCCCTTCGCAGCACCTTTGCTGGCGCAAGCGGCCCAGATCGGCGTCAATACGCCGTTCCCGCCGCTCAGCCCTGAGCGCATCAGGGCGATCGTGCCTCCGGCAGAGCAGGCAGCCTGGCTCGACTATCTGGCGCGGTCTCAGGCACAACTGGCGGCCGATCAGGCCGCTTTGATGGCCGAGCGTAAGGGCCTGACCGCGATCCCGGCAGACCCGAAAACCGGCGACGGTGAAAAGACCATGCCGCTCGACAAACCCGCCGAGTGGTATGCCTCGGCGGAAGGCCGCAAGGTGGCCGACAACATCGTCAGCTTCCAGACACCCGCCGGTGGCTGGGGCAAGAATCAGCCGCACGACACCGAGCCACGCGCCAAGGGGCAGCATTATGTCGCCGGGAATAGTCTGCAAACCAAGCCCGCCGGTGATTTTGACGCGCCGACTGTGCCCGGCTGGAGCTATGTCGGCACCATCGACAACGGGGCCACGATCACAGAGACGCGGTTTCTGGCGCTGGCCTTTAACGCCACGCAGGACGTGCGCTATCGTGACGCCGCGATCCGTGGCCTGACCTACCTGCTCAATGCGCAGTTCCCCAATGGCGGCTGGCCGCAGGTGTGGCCGCTGATGGGTGGCTATCACAATGCCATGACGCTGAATGACAATGCCATGATCTCGGTGTCGCGTCTGGTGGGCGATGCCGGACGTGGAGATACGGGGTTTGCCTTCCTGCCAGCCGACCTGCGCACGCGCCTGCTGGCGGCGGAACAACGCGCCCTGGCCGTCTTCCTCAAAGCGCAGGTGGTGATCGACGGTAAGCTGACCATGTGGGCGCAGCAATACGATGCCCTGACACTGACGCCCTCATCGGCGCGTAATTACGAGATGCCGTCGCTGAGTTCGTCGGAAAGCGGCTCTTTGCTGGTCTATCTGATGAAGCAGCCCAACCCGTCGGCCGAGATGAAGGCGGCGATTGTGGCGGGGGTCGCGACACTGGAAGCCACTAAGATCGAAGGCAAGGCCTTTGAGAAGACGCCGGATGGCAAGGACCGTCTGTTGGTCGATAAGCCGGGTGCCGGGCCGATCTGGTCGCGCTACTACGATCTCAAAACGATGAAGCCGATCTTTGGCAACCGGACCAAGACCCTGCACGATACCATTAATGATGTGGAGCCGGAACGCCGCCGCGGCTATTCGTGGTACGGCAGCGGGCCGCAAAGCGCACTTAAAGCCTATATCGCCTGGAAGACGAAACAGGGCTAAGCCTCTCCGAATGGAAAATTTATCTGTGGCGTGATCACTTTGGGCGGACTGGCTCTCAATTGTCAGTCTGCACCCTGAAAAAAGCTTCGAAGTCACCCGCATGGCCAAACCGCACCCGGCCTCTCCGTTAAACCTGTCGCCTGTTACGCAGACAGGCGAGGGGCCGATCCGCATTCTTGTGGTGGAAGATAATCCCGCCAACGCACTGGTGGCCAGCCTGTTCCTTGAACAGATGGGCTATGCTCACGACCGCGCTGAAAATGGCCGGGAAGCGCTTGAGGCCTATCAGGCGGGACGTTACGGCCTGATCCTGATGGACCTTCAGATGCCGGAGATGGATGGCTATGAGGCCACCCGCCGCATCCGGGCGCTGGAGCGCGAAACCGGTCGCACGGCTGTGCCCATTGTCGCCCTGACCGCGCATGCCCTCAGTGGCGACCGCGAAGCCAGTTTGCTGGCCGGGATGGATGAGTATCTCTCCAAACCTTTCAAGCCGGACGAGTTGCAGGCGTGTCTGGAGCGCCTGACCGCTGCACCGCCACCCGTCGCATAAGGCCTCTCACACCCTCGGGCGACACGCCGTCACGCGCCATCAATAACTGTACGATGGGTTCTGCTAACAAGTCTTCGAGACGTGGGTTCATCGGCCTTACTCCCTTAGAGCGCAATCCGATAAAGTGGAAACCACTTTTCGGAAAATTGCGCGACAGAACAAAAATTTAGAGCGGGATGATGCTTCAATCTAAATCATCCCGCTCTAGAGATTTCAATTTGCGACTCGTTCTCAATAATGCTAATGAGAATTATTCGCAATTATTAATCCGTACAGGAGGCGGCTTTTTCATGGCACAGGCGGTTTCAGAGAAGGGGCGTGATCTTCGTCAGTTGCGCTATGCCGAGCATTTTCTGACCTGGGCGCTGCGCACCTCAGTGGCGTGCTCGCCTCAGTGTCGTCTGTTGCAGCGTGAGTTCGGGCACGCCTTTGGTCCAGAGCCATCCGAAGGACTGAAAGCCTTTCACGGCTGGCTTCTGGCCCTGGCCAAAGGTCGGCGGCGGCTGGAGATCGGACGGCCAGGCCTGATCGCGCTGACCCGTGACGAGGAGATGCTTTTGAGCCTGCTCACCCACGCGCAGACGCAGGACGCGGATCGCTTTATCGCTCAGGCGCGGTTTGTGCTGGGGGCGGAACCCTCAGGCGACCTTTATGCGGCCGCCCACCACCTGATGGCCTTGATGGCGCAACGCGGGCACGGCCTGCCGGTCAGCGCGGTCATCGGACGTGACCTGCCGAGGGTCCTGCCCTGCGCCGGTCAGTCGCCGCAACTGAGGGCCATTTAACCATGCGGTGTTGACGCAGGGGCAACGCGCCCGCTGCGCTCCAGCTTGCCCCAGCCGACCGCCAGCCCGCGCCCCGCCGAAGCCAGCGCCTTCAGCACCACATAGTACATGATCTGACGATAGACGAAGCGCTGCGACAAAAGCCAGAAGACGGGGTAGCGCTTTTCGCGCGGCTCCAGCATGTAGGCGATCCAACCGCACAGGGCGTCGATGGCCACAAACACCGTCCAGTAGATCAGCATTCGCTCAAGGGTGCCGTCGGTCTGGTTCAGTCCGTGCTGACTGATCGTCCACGCGGTAGCGGCAATATTGATCAGCAGGGCCAGATCAATCAGCGGGGAAATCACCGAAAAGCCGATCTGGAAAATCCACGCCTGCGGCAGACCGATACGCGCCAGCCCCCTGGGCTTGCCCTCCTTGAGGATGCGGCGGTGCTTCCACAGGCATTGCAGCGTGCCAAAGGCCCAGCGGTAACGCTGCTTGATCAGGGCGGCGAAGCTTTCGGGCGCTTCGGTCCACGCCACGGCGTCCTGATCGTAGGCGACGGCCCAGCCGCGCCGCTGAATGGCAATGGTCAGATCCTGATCTTCGGCCAGTGTATCGTGCGGATAGCCGCCGACCTCTTCGAGGGCCGAGCGCCGCCACGCCCCGACGGCGCCGGGAACCACCATCATGGCGCCAAAGGTCGCCAGCGCCGAGCGTTCCAAATTCTGCGCCGTCACATACTCCACACCCTGCCAGCGGGTCACGAAGTTGAAACGATTGCCGACCTTGGCATTGCCCGCTACCGCGCCGATCTCAGGCCGGATGAACCAGCGCACCAATCGCGCAATGGTTTCCGGCTCGAACTGTGTATCGGCATCGAGCGCGATGATAATTTCGCCTCTGGCTCTGGCGATACCGTTATTGACCGCCGTCGCCTTACCCGCATTGGCCTGAGTGATCAGGGTGACGCGTGGTTCGTCCGCAAAGGCGCGCGCCACGATGGCGCTGGTCTCGTCTTTTGAGCCGTCATCGACCACCACCACCTCGATATCGACATCGACGCTGGTCAGAACGCGACGCACCGAGGCTTCGATAACGCGGGCTTCGTTAAAGGCCGGGATGATGACGCTGACCTGCCGGGCATGAACAAAGTCGGCGATACGGCCGTCATCGGTTTCGGCCGGCGGGTCCATATGGCCACTATAATCGGCCCAGATGGCCATAACGCTGAGGATGAGGGCGCGCAAAACCCCCAGAACAATGGCGGCGATAAACAGCCATTGCAGGCCAATCGCCCCCCAGGCCAGCAGCATGAACACGCCGACATCGAAGCGCACGGCGGCCAGATCACTCCCCGACAGGGTGGGCATGGCCTGCGCCGCAGGCAGGTCGGTCAGGCCGCTCACCGTTGTAAACTGATAGCCCTGCGCCTTCAGGGCGCGGATGATGTGCGGCAGGGCGTCGATGGTCTGCTGACGATCACCGCCGGAATCGTGCAGCAGGACGATCTGACCTGAGTGGCAGTTGTTGACGTCTTCTTTGCAGGCCTCGGACGCGGCACTGGCGGCCCCGTCAGCGACGCCTTTCAGGACATTGTTAACAATGGCCTGCACGCCCGGCCTCTGCCAGTCTTCGGAATCGACGTGCAGCCCGACACTGGTATAGCCCATCTGCTGCCCCAGAAGGGCCGGTGCCAGTTCGTTTTCGGTCGTGGGTTCGGCGTCTCCGAAATAGGGAGCGCGCAGCCAGCGCAGGGAGCGCCCCGTATAGGCTTCGACCACGCGCTGCGTCGAGTTCAGTTCCACCTTCGCCCATTCGGCAGGGATATTGGCCATATTGGGGTGGGTATAGGTGTGGTTGCCCAGTTCATTCCCCTCAGCCAGCATGGTCTTCAGCAGGAAGGGGTGGCCCAGCGCCTTTTCCCCAACCACGAAGAAGGTCGCCGGAACGTGTTCGGCCTTCAGGATTTGCAGCACCTTGGGCGTCCATTTCGGGTCCGGGCCATCGTCGAAGGTGAGGGCGATGGAACCGGGTTTGAAGCCTGTACGGCGCACGACATAGGGGGTGGGCAGCGTCTGATAGACCTGATTTTGTGCCATGCGCTGGGCGTCAAATTCGACCGTGCGGCGTCCAAATGTAGGGGTCGCGCTGATGCGCAGGATTTCGCCCGCCCCTTCGACATCGACATTGCCCGCGGGCTTAAGTGTTGTCAGATCAGGCGTGGTCTTGCTCTGAAAATGCGCAAAATCCTGCCAGATGCCGGGGTCTTCCGAGCCCAGACGCCACAGGGCCACGCCATAGGCATCGGTGGCGTGAACGGCCAGCAATTGATTCCAGGCGCTTACGGCATCGAGCATCCAGACTTCGTGATTGACGCCGTTTTCCTGATAGGCGAAGCCGCTATTGCCGGTCGCGCGGTCAAAGGAGACCGGCGCTTCGGAATCGTGGGCGATCAGCCAGGCATCGCCCACCGTCAGGACCGTGGTGCCGAATTTTGACCAGTCGTAGGCATAGTTGCCGATACTGACGACGGCCTTATCCGCCGGGACGGCCTTCATAGCCGCCGCCAAACGCCCTTCGAACCAGTCCTGAGCGGCGATCGGACCGGCCTTATCGACCATCGAATGCTGATCATAGACCATCAGGAACAGCTTGTCGGTCGCCTGCGCAAAGGCCGACAGGTTCCAGTCGGGGTCATCGACCGGCACAGTCGCCGTGACGGAATATCCCCTGGCCCCCAGACGCGCGCGGGCCTCTTTCAGAAAGGCGAGATAGGGTTTGAGGGCCGCGGGCTCCAGATTTTCAAAGTCGAAAACAACGCCGCCTGATTTTTCCTGTCTCAGGGTATCTTCGATCTGCGCCAGCAGTTGCGTCCGGGCGGCGACATTCGTCAGCAGGCGATGCGTGTTTTCGCGCTCAAAGCCTTTGAGCGAGGTGTTCTGCACCATGGTCAGCAGGACAGGTGGCTTTTTTGCCGCTGCCAAGACCTTATGAAAGCGCACATCCGGCTGATAGCTATAGGTGTTCTGCGGGCCGGAGACGCTGGCAAAGGCCCCGATCACCACGTCCATATCGCTGGCGTGAGACTCAAAGGCGGCGCGGCTGCCGTCGTCCCACGGCACGTAAAAGCCGATGATTTTCTGAGGCGTATCCGCGTGGCGGGTCAGATTGCGAAACCGATGCGGATGGCGGGCGTCGTGGGTCTGGAAATTCCAGCGCGACGCATGTGAGGCCTCCATATGCAGGTCAAGCTGACGCGGCACCGGCACGAACAGGACCGACAGGATCAGGCCCAGAAATAGCAGGGTGGCGGCCGCCGCGAGCGCGATCACGCCTATCAGCGTGGCCTTGTTGCGCTTGCCGGAGGGATCATAAAAGACCGGTGTTTTCATCTTAACGCACGCTCAAAAAAATAAGATCGCGTTTTCGAACCGCGCCGGCGACGCCAAAGATCACCGCCCTGTCCGAAAGGGATACCGGCGCGGAATGCGCGCGCTTCGTGTCAAAATTGAGATAACTGCAATCGATTTTATAAAGACGGCTTCGGTTTTCAGGATAGCCCACAGTTTGAGGCTGCCGCTGGCAACGGAAACCGGTTACCCTGACCGTAGAATGTCCTGAACCCCGGCCAAAGACGGCGGGGAAAAGACGAAACAGGGAAAACACAATGCCACACCGTCTTCATCGCCGGATGATTCTGAGCGGCCTGATCAGCGTCGCAGCCTTTCCTGCACGGAGCGCGCAAAGGCCTGCGTTGGTCCGGGTGACGTCCCTTGATCCGGAAGGACCGGGATCGCTGAAAGCCGCACTCGATGCCAAGGGGCCGCGTGTGATCGTGTTTGAAGTTGGCGGCGTCATCGACCTTGGCAAAACCACTCTGGTCATCCGCGAGCCCTACCTTACCCTAGCCGGGGAAACCGCACCGGCGCCGGGGATCACCCTGATCCGGGGCGGGATCAGCGTCCAGAGCCATCATGTGGTCATCCGGCATATCGCCGTGCGGCCCGGCACCGCCGGCATGCCCGAGCGCTCAGGCTTTGAGCCGGATGGCCTGTCCTGCACGGCGGCGCACGACGTCCTGATCGAACAGTGCAGCTTTACCTGGGCGGTGGACGAGGCCCTGTCGGCCTCAGGGCCGCGGTTTGAGGGCGCAACACCGGACGATTGGCGGCGCAACACCTCACATAATATTGTGTTCAGAAACAATCTGATCGGTGAAAGTCTTCATCACGCCAGCCACGCCAAAGGGCCGCATTCGATGGGGTCCTTGCTCCACGATAATGTGACCGGGGCGCTGTTGATGGGCAATCTCTATGCCCACAACAATGAACGCCATCCGCTGATCAAGGGCGGGGCGCAGGCGGCCGTGGTCAACAATGTCTTCGTCAACCCGGGCTCGGCTTGCGCGCAATATACGCTGGTGGAAGACCAGTGGAAGGGCCGGGACCCCATAGCGGGTAAGCTCCTGCTGCGCGGCAATGTGATGCGCGGCGGGGTGAATACGCGGCCCACTCTCGGTTTGCTGAAATTCGGCGGGGCCGGTGACCTCGATCTGCACGCCGCAGACAATATGGCCACCTATGCCGATGGCCGCCCGGCTCCGATGATCGCTTACTATCAGGCGCGGTCGGACGGCTATGAAGACAATGGCCCTTATCGCCCCAAGGCGTGGATTCGTGCCGTGCCCAAGGAAAGTCTATGGCCGCAGGGCTTAACCTTGCGACCGGCGGCGGACATTGAAGCCCATGTCTATCGCCACATCGGCGCGCGACCGTGGGCACGCGATCCGATCGACGCCCGCATCGTCGCCGAGGCGCAGGCGGGCAGGGGGCGCATTATCGACAGTGAAAGCGACGTCGGTGGCTACCCGCAGCGCACCGCGACCAAGCGCCCCTTCCACGAGTCCCATCTGATAAAATAGGGCCTACGCCCGCTCACGCAGAAACGCATCTACCTCCGCCGCCGTCGGGGCGGCATCGGCCGAGCGGCGCGTGACCGAAATGGCCGAGGCTGCTGAGGCATAGCGCATGGCCGACACATAGTCATCACCGAGAACCAGCCGTGCGGCCAGCGCGCCATTGAACACATCGCCCGCACCCACGGCATCCACGGCCTCAACCTTAAAGGCCGGCAGGCGCACCAGTTCACCATCGATCAGACCCGCGCAGCCATTGGCCCCCAGCGTCGTGATGACCGTTTCCGCCCCGTGGGCGCGCAGGGTCTGCATGGCGCAGATCAGCGACTCATCGTCCTGCCCGTCTATGCCGGTCAGTTTGGCCAGTTCGGTCTCATTGGGCGTCACGACTTCGCACAGGGGCAGGAGATCAAAGACACCGGGATCGACGGGGGCCGGGTTGAGGAGGGTCTTCACGCCGTTCGCCGTGGCGATTTCCAGCGCGGCCTTCAGTGTATCGAGCGGCGTTTCAAGCTGCACAACCAGAGCCCCGGCAGAGGCAATCAGTGCCTCGGCGGCCTCCGCATGGGCGGGCCTCAGCTGCGCATTGGCCGCTGAGGAAACGACGATCATGTTCTGACCATCGGGCGCGACAAGGATATTGGCCATGCCGGTGCCGACACCGTCCAGCACCACCACTGAGGCCTCATCCACGCCGCGCTTTTTGAGGAAATCGCGCGCCATGCCGCCGAAATTGTCATCGCCCACCGCGCCGACCATGCGGGTGGTGACACCGGCCTGCGCCGCCGCCACTGCCTGATTGAGCCCCTTGCCGCCCATGGCCACCGCCGTGTCATGGCCCATGATCGTCTCATTGGGTTTGGGCAAGGCATCGACCCGGATAAAGAAGTCCACATTAATCGAGCCGAGGACGAGAATGGAGGCGCTCACGAAAATCCCTTTGGTTGACACCGGCACGCAGGCAGGTAATTAAACGTTTCACAACAGTGTCTATAAACTGGTTCTGTAAACAGTTTGCCTTGCGACAAACAAGGCGCTGATCTAAGCCTGATCCGCGCATTTTGCCAAGTCTGGCAGGGCGCTCAGACTACTCATTTTCAGGAAATCCCATGCGTTTCCCAAATCTTGCGGCTGCGCTGGCCGCCATGGCCCTCAGCACCACGGCCCTTTCGGGGCAGGCCTTTGCGGCGACTGAGCATCCGCCGCTACCGGCAGAAGGGTTCTATACGACCTCTGACCTGCGTAGCGCTGCCGATCTGGCGCTGGCCGATCAGGCTGCCAAAAAGCGTGTGCTGTTTGTGGTCGATATCGACGACACCATCCTGACCGTGCCGCAGGATCTGGGGTCCGAGGCGTGGCTTTCGGAACGCATGGCCGCGATCAAGGCCCGCACCCCGGTGGGCCAGACGCCGGATTACGAGCCGATCTTTTATGAGCAGGCCCTGTGGTATCAGGTGACGAATATGGTGCCCACTCAG
This sequence comes from Asticcacaulis sp., assembly GCF_027484505.1. Classification (GTDB taxonomy): domain Bacteria; phylum Pseudomonadota; class Alphaproteobacteria; order Caulobacterales; family Caulobacteraceae; genus Asticcacaulis. The sequence continues at coordinate 11,899 of NZ_JAIXSV010000292.1, read as the reverse complement.
GCCGATGGTCCGGCGGTGCTGGCCGGGCTTCAGGACGCCGGGATACCCGTCTATGCGCTGACGGCGCGCGACCCGAACCTGCGCGGGCAGACCGAACGTGCCCTGTCAAAAGCCGGTTATGACCTGTCGAAAGCGCCCGATTGCGCCAAGCCCCTGTGTACCCGGCGTGGCCGTCTGCGCGACAGCGAAATCCGCGCGGCAGGCGCGGCGTTGAAGGTCACGCTAAGCAATGCCGCCTATAAGGACGTGACGGTTCAGGACGGTGTCATGATGGTCGCCGGTCAGGACAAGGGCATTATGCTCCTGCTGCTGATGGGCAGTCTGGGCAAGTTCGATGCCGTCTATTTTGTCGATGATAGCCAGCGCAATATCGACAATATGGTGCGGGCAGCCAAGGTCACCAAAACGCCCCTCTATATCTATCGCTATACCGGTGTCCTGCCTAAGGTCGAGGCACTGCATAAGGACAAGGCGCGCCTGAGCGCCGCCGACGCCGTGTCCGATGCGACCCGCACCGTCATGTGCCTTCAGGTGCAGTCCGACCTGTGCACCTACACTCACACGACCGCAGACCCTTCGAAATGAGTAAGATGAAGATTATTTTCGACACCGATCCAGGCATCGACGACGCCATGGCGCTGGCCTATCTGGGGGCGCAACCGCGGGCTGAACTGCTGGCCTTGACGACCGTGTTCGGCAATGGCGGGGTGGACATCACCACGCGCAATGCCCTCTATCTGACGCAGCGTTTCGGCATCAACGTGCCGGTCTATCGCGGGGCGCATACGCCGCTGGTCCTGCCGGCACCTACGCCCGCACCGCACGTGCATGGCTATGACGGTCTGGGCGATATTGGCGCGCTGGACGGGTTTGCGGCCGAACCGCAGGCGACCTTTGCACCCCAGCGTATCGTCGAACTGATCCGCGAATATCCGGGTGAGGTGACGCTGCTGGCGGTCGGGCCATTGACCAATCTGGCGCTGGCACTCGATCTTGATCCGGAAATTACGGGTCTGGTCAAGGAGCTGGTGATCATGGGCGGCGCCTTTGGCTGGGGCCCACGTCGTGGCAATGTGTCGCCCGTGGCTGAGGCCAATATCATCAATGACCCGCACGCTGCGGATAAGGTGCTGACGGCCAACTGGCCGCTGCGTGCCGTGGGGCTGGATGTCACCACCCAATGTATCCTGTCTACGGCGGCGGCGCGTGAACTGGGCCGCACAGCGGGGGAAACCGGGCAGTTTCTGTTCGACATCTCGCGCGGCTATGAAAAGCTCTATACCGAACGTGACGGCTTTGCCGGTTGCGCCATGCACGATGTGGCGGCCGCCATCGCCGTGTTTGAGCCGCACCTGTTTGGCTATGCGCGCGGCACGATCCGCGCCGTGACGGATGGGATCGCCATCGGCCAGACCATCCTGAAAGAAGAGGGCCGCAGCTTCCCGCCGGGTCCGTGGGACGATCTGCCCGTGCAGGCCGTCTGCCGTGAAGTAGATGTCGAGAGCGTGTTGAGCGCCTATCACTCGGTGCTGAGCGCCCACTATGGTGGACTGAAAACGGCGGTTTAAGCGCGTTTGACGAAATTTTTAGAACGGCATTGCGTATATCGGGACATGAAGTTAGCATAAGCGGACAAAATCAATCATAAGGAAGCGTCCGCCTATGACTCCCAACCCGCTGATCGGCGTCTTTTTTCACTGGCTGGGCGGTCTCGCCTCGGCCTCGTTTTACGTACCTTACAAGAAGATCAAACTGTGGTCGTGGGAGATCTTCTGGCTGACCGGCGGCATCTTTTCGTGGCTGATCGCGCCGTGGATATTCGCCTATTTTCAGACCTCTGACCTGTTTGGCGTGCTGGGCGGGGCGTCCCCGACGACGTGGTTCTGGTGCGTCTTCTGGGGCCTGTTGTGGGGCTTTGGGGGCCTGACCTTCGGCCTGACCATGCGCTATCTGGGCCTGAGCCTTGGCATGGCGGTGGCGCTGGGCCTGACCACGGTTATCGGCACTCTGGGCGAACCCATCTTTACCGGCAAGATCATCGGTTTGATTCAGACGCTGAGCGGGCAGGTGACCCTGTTCGGGGTGCTGGTGGTGCTGGGCGGTATCGTGCTGGTGGCGCGTGCCGGTCACGCCAAGGAGAAGGAAGTCACCGAAGTCTCTGAAAGCCTGAAGGAATTTAACCTGACCAAGGGTCTGCTGGTGGCTGTCTTTTGCGGCATCATGTCGTCGTGTTTTGCCTTTGGTCTGGCCGCCGGTGCGCCGGTGCGCGAAGCCTCAGCCGCCGCTGGAACGGGCCCCCTGTGGGTCGGCCTGCCGGTCCTGTGTATGGTCCTTCTGGGCGGCTTGACCACCAATCTGGTCTGGTCGGGCTATCTCATCCTCAAGAACAGGTCGGCCTCCGAATGGGTGGGCAAGCCGCGCGCCGATGCCGAAGACAAGGGCAAGATTCCCCTTCTGGTCAATTATCTGCTGGCGGCGCTGGGCGGCACCCTGTGGTATTTCCAGTTCTTTTTCTACACCATGGGCGAAAGCCAGATGGGCGAATACGGCTTCTCGTCGTGGACGCTGCACATGGCCTCGATCATCCTGTTTTCGACCCTGTGGGGCTTCGCGCTGAAGGAATGGGCCGGGACCTCGGCTAAAACCAAGGCGCTGGTCTGGGGCGGTATCGCCCTGCTGGTCGGCTCGACCGTGATCATCGGCATCGGCAATATGCTGGCCGGTCAGGTCGCCGGACACTGAGTCAGAGCGGAATGGCTCTTGATGGAGCCGTTCCGCTTCAAAAACCACAGATTACACAGATCGCACAGATTATCCGTGTTTGTGTCGCCAGCACAGGCGCGTAGCGCCTATCTGTGAAATCTGTGTGATCTTGGGTTTAAACATAATAATCCAAAATTAAAAGCAATCGAGTCGGTAATAAGAATGGGTGCCAGTCCTCATCACCTTTTCTGATTTGTCGATTGAGAAATTATCACACTTAAAACGCGAAAACAGTTTGGACAAAATAAAATCATTTGAGTAGGAATATAGGACGCTTCTGGCGTATCCTGCCTCCCGCGGTGCAGTCTCCCTGTACCACTCAACGAAGGTAACTTCCCATGTCCGTCAGGCCGTCTGCATCGCCGACCGTTTCGCCTTCGGCATCGTCTCAGATGCCGTCGCAACTGGTCTGGTATGCGCGTTGCCCGACCCTGACGGCCATGGGCCTTTTGGCGCATCGCGGTGTGTTACAGCGCGAATTTCGTCGTGACCCGGTCAATTTTGTCTCGGTGCGCGAAACCTCGCTGCCGTCGGTGCGGCAGGGCTATCTCGATCATTCTCTGGCCAATCTGGTGCGCGAAGGCGATGCGGCCACCGCCCTGTGGTCTTATGGTGTCAATGAGCGCTCGCGGCTTCTGGCCATCGGGCACACGTGGCACACGGTTCTGGTTGTTGCTCCCGCGCGGTCATCCATCAGCGACCTCGCTGACCTTAAGGGGCGCACATTGGCCCTGCCGCGCGAAGCCGGCAGCTTTTCACCGGCGCGGGTGCGCTCACTCCGCGCCTGGGAGAGTATTTTGGACGTCAGCGGTCTGAAACCCGCCGACGTGACCTTCTTCAATATTGTTGCCGGGCATCCCTCTACGCCCTTTGGCGACATTGCCCGGCGTGAAATCGAGGCGGTCATGGGCAGACAGGCCGATGCCGGCCTGCTGTTCGGAGCCAAGGGGATCGAGCTGGCGCGCACAGCGGGCCTGAAAGTCGTCCATGCTTTCGAGGCGGCGGATATCCGCAGCGATGCCCGCCTCAAAGGGCTGGCGGAACTGCGCACCCTGACCATCGACTACCCGTTTCTCGAGGCCAATGAGGCGATTGTGTCGCGTCTGGTACAGGCTCTGGCCGGGGCGTCCGACTGGGCGCGCAGCTTCCCGAAACAGGCTCTGTCGCACATCGCTGAAGAGGGCAAGGTTGAGGCCGACGACGCGGTGCGCGCCTATGGGGACCTTATTCCCGAAAGCACGGCCCTGGGGGCCGAAGACGCGCGACTGGCGGACATCAGGGGCCTGCTCGACTGGCTGAAACAGCGTCAGGCGGTGCCGGAAGCGCTGGACCTCGGCGACTGGAGCCGTACCGATCTGCTGACTACCAAGGAGCTGCCGCATCCCTCAAAACGCTTGAACGCCGTCGCCTGATCTATCCCCTTTATCAGCGATGGCTTCGGGGTGACGCGGTGTTGATCTGACGCCGCCGCGTCGCCGAAAAAGGCCCGGGAGTGGTGCCCCGGGCCTTTTTCCTGTGTTCGCCCGCCCTTGACAAGGCGTGCGGTGCACCGCCTATTTCGCATATAGCTTTGAGGGGAATTATTATGCGCCGCCTGTTGCCCGTCCTGACCGCTGCCCTGATGGGGCTTTCCCTGCCCGCTATGGCCGAACCGGACTATGTTGCCGCCATCCGCGCCGACTATCAGAAGGACCTGGGGGCCATGTGGGACTGGTTCCATCGTAACCCCGAACTGTCGATGCTGGAAAGCAAGACCGCCGCACGCATGGCTAAGGAATTGCGCGCCACCGGGGCAGAGGTAACCGAAAAGGTCGGTGGCACGGGCGTTGTGGCCGTGATCCGCAATGGTCCGGGTCCGGTCGTCATGCTGCGCGCCGATATGGACGGCCTGCCGGTCAAGGAAGCGTCGGGCCTCCCCAACGCCTCGACGGCGAAACAGGTAGGTATGGATGGTGTTGAATATCCCGTCATGCACGCCTGCGGTCACGACACCCATATCACGGCCATGGTGGCCACGGTGCGTCAGCTTCAGCGGCTTAAGTCGCAATGGAAGGGCACACTGGTCATTGTCATCCAGCCGGGCGAGGAGCGGGTGATGGGAGCCAAGGCCATGCTGAAGGACGGGCTCTATACCCGCTTCCCCAAGCCCGACTATGCGCTGGCCTTCCACGTCAATTCGCAAATGCCGACGGGCAAGGTGTCGGCATCAGAAAACATCCAGTATTCCTCCTCCGACTCCATCGACATCCACGTACATGGTGTGGGCGCGCACGGGGCGTCTCCGCATCTGGGCAAGGACCCGGTCTATATCGGCAGCCAGATTGTCATCGCCCTGCAAGGACTGATCAGCCGCGAACGTCCGCCGCTCAGCCCCGGCGTCATCACGGTCGGGGCCTTCCACGCGGGGAGCAAGCACAACATCATTTCTGATGCGGCTGAGCTTCAGGTGACGGTGCGCGCCAATGATGAGGTGACGCGCGCGCAACTGGTGGATGGCGTCAAGCGCGTGGCGGTTAATATGGGCCGCGTCAACGGCCTGCCCGATGACAAGCTGCCGGAAGTCAATGTCGTCGAAGGCACCCCCACCACCATCAATGACGCAGCACTGGCGCGCCGTCTGAACGGGGCGATTGCCGCGGCTCTGGGGCCGGACACGGTCGTGCCGTTCCAGCAGATGGGCATGGGGGCAGAGGACTTCGCCTATTTTGTTCAGCCGGATCTCAAGGTGCCGGGCTATTATTTCGCCGTCGGCGGCACGCCTCAGGCGGCGTTCGACGCGGCCAAGGCCGGCGGCCCGGCGGTGGCTTCGCACCACTCGGCTCTGTTCAAGATCGACCCGGAAGCGGCCATCGTCACTGGCGCCTCGGCCATGACGGCAGCGGCGCTGGACCTGCTCAAGCCGTAAGGCAGGTGGCTCTTGACTCCTGAACCCGCACGCGCTTTGTGCCGGTTCCAGAGCGCAATCCGATAAAGTGGATACCACTTTTCGGAAAAATTGCGCGGTCACAAAAACTTAGAGCCATTCGGCGGCTCAACTGAGCCGACGAATGCTCTAAGAGTAACGGGATGAGTATGATGACACAGGTGCCGCGCGACTGGCTGATCGAGGCGGTGCGCCGCATCGAGGCGGATTTCAACCGTTCCTCCGACACGCACCTGATCCATCACGAGGTGGCGGCGTTTCCGGGCGTGCATCTCTATTTCAAGGACGAATCCTCGCACCCGACCGGCAGCCTGAAACACCGGCTGGCGCGCTCCCTGATCCTCTATGCCCTGTGTAATGAGTGGATCGGGCCGCAAACCACCCTGATCGAGTCGTCTTCGGGGTCTACCGCCGTGTCCGAAGCCTATTTCGCGCGACTGCTGGGCCTGCGTTTCATCGCTGTGGTGCCGAAGTCGGTGGCTCAGGCCAAGATTGACGCTATCCGTTTTCAGGGCGGTGAGGTGCACGGCGTCGATGACCCCAACGCCGTCTATGCCGAGGCGCAGCGGTTGGCCGATGAAACCGGCGGCCATTACCTCGATCAGTTCACCTATGCCGAACGGGCCACCGACTGGCGCGGCAATAACAATATCGCCGAAAGCCTGTTCAGCCAGATGACCGCCGAACCCTATCCGGTGCCGACCTGGCTGGTGACCGGGGCCGGGACGGGTGGCACGTCGGCGACCCTGGGGCGCTATATCCGCTATCGCCGATTGCCGACGCGGTTGTGCGTCGCAGACCCCGAAGGCTCCGTCTTCCATCGCCACTATCACGACCGCAGCGTGCAGATGATCGACCGCTGCGGCTCGTGCATCGAAGGGATCGGTCGCCCGCGCGTCGAGCCGAGCTTCATCCCGTCGCTGATCGACCGCATGGAGGTGGTGACGGACGCGCAGTCGATCGCCGCCGTGCGGCTGTTGTCGGAGCGTCTGGGGCGCCGCGTCGGCGGCTCGACCGGCACGAATCTATGGGCCTGTGTGCGCCTGATGCAGGAGATGACGCAAAAAGGGGAAACCGGCTCCATCGTCACCATTCTGTGCGATGGCGGTGAGCGCTACGCCGACACCTATTATAGTGATGACTGGCTGTCGGCGCGCGCCATCGACTGGCGCACGCCCTATGCCGAACTGAAAGCCATCCTTCAGTAGATCAGATCGTGATCCCCAGTGTGACCGTTCCACTGTAGCCGTTTGTGGTGTCCCCGGTGAGGGCAATGGTCTGAGCCGCCAGTTGCGCCGCCGAGTTGTCCGAGAAGACGTTATCGGTTGAAAACGAAATGGCCGCCAGATTGCTGATCGAGGCGCTGTAACCCGTCACGCTGTTGTACACGGTCGAACAGACGGTGCGGTCCAGTGCGAACTGACTCGTTTTGATTTTGTTGGCGTAGGAGGTGGCTGACGCCAGACTGGGGTAAACCTCGACGTGGATATGCGGCATACGGCCGGAGTAACAGCCGGGGAAGACGGTCGTAAACGTCACCTGACCATTGGCGTCGGTGACCTGAATGCCGCGCAGATAGTTTTGGGTTGTCGCGCCGGACGAATACAGCGAATAGAGCCCGTCGCGCGTGCAATGCCAGATATAGATGACGTAGCCGGACAGGGCTGCGCACCCCAGACCGGAATTGACCAGCGTAATGGTCAGTTTGAGCGGCAGACCCGGCGCGGTGCCAGAGGCCGACCCCACCGATGTGCGGATGTCTGAACGGTTGATTCCGGAAAGAGCCAGGGCGTTGATGACACTACCCGATACGGTGTTCGAACCATCGCCTGGATAGGGGCCTTCGGTTTCGGTGGGGAAGGTGGTGCAGGTGGTGCTGGATGAACTGCTGCTCGATGCACTACTGCTGGAAGACGAGGAACTGGAAGACGATGCGGAGCTGCTGCTCACGCTTGTGGAGGTTGAGCCACCGTCGCCACCCCCGCCGCACGCCGCTACAGAACTGGCCCCGAAGGCAAGGGTACTCAACAGGCCCAGCGTTCGGCGGCGGGAGACAAACTGAATAAGGTCCTGAAGGCTGCCATCGTCCTTATGATAGGGCGCTTCGGGCCGGTCGGAATGTGTCATGCGGTTCCACTCACATTGATGAAGACTAAGCTCATCAGTGGCGGTGGATTACGGCGAATCTTGATATCTGAATATTTCCGGACGGTTACACAGACGCCAGATGCGCGCGCGGCAGCATGATGTCGGCTATACCGCGCTCGCCGCCCGCCTTGGACAACTGCACCACCACGTCGATCAGGCCGGACGCATAGGCGATGGTTTCCGGTCGTGACAGGGCCATGCCGGTCTGCATCACCATCAGGGCGATCTGTTCCAGCGCGCCCTGCGGTGTATTGGCGTGCACCGTGGTGAAGGAACCGGGGTGGCCGGTATTGATGGCGCGCAGGAAGGTCACGGCCTCGGCGCCGCGGATCTCACCGACGATGATGCGGTCCGGACGCAGGCGTAACGACGCTTGCAACAGGTCATTGACCGTCACCTTGGCTTCGCCCAGTTCGCCCTTGACGGCCACGAGGCCCAGCGCATTGGGCTGATGTACGGCGATTTCCGGCGTGTCCTCGACCAGAATGACGCGCTCCTCATTGGGCACGGCACTCAAGAGCGCATTGAGGAAGGTCGTCTTGCCCGACGAGGTGCCACCGGAAATCAGGATGGTCTTGCGCTCGGTCACCGCCTGTTTGAGGAAGGCGACGGGATTGGCGCGGGCGGCGCGCTGTTCATCGGCCGGATTGCCATAGGCCGGGGCGCGAATGGGGCCGCGATCATAGGCCTCCAGCGGCCGGTTGACCATCAGGTGGCGACGGATAGCGATGGCCCAGTGGCGGCGCGTCGCGGGCGGACCGACGATCTGCACGCGCTCACCCGACGGCAGGGTAGCCGCCAGCATAGGGTTTTCGCGGTTGATGCCCTGATGGCTGATACGCGCGATCTGCGCCGCCAGCCGGTTGAGCAGGCCGTCGTCAATATCGGGCGCGTCGAAGCGCTGCATATGCGGCTGACCGCTGATTTCGACCCACACTTCACCGGGGCGATTGACCATGACCTCGGTCACCTCGGCGCGGTCGAGCCACTGCCGGAAGGGGGCCAGGTAGGCCTTCAGATAGACGCCTTCGGTCGGTAGGGCTTCGGTCATAGCGAAAAGTCGAGATCGCGGGAAACGAAGACTTGAATCGGCGTGCCCTGCGCCACGCGCACCGTCGGTCCGATCTTGGAATCGGCCTGAAGCGCGGCGGTAGCGGCGTTATTAGCCCCCTGCGCCGTGCCGATGACGATGGTGTTGCGGTCGCCGCTGCTCGATGAATTGGCAAGTCCGCCGATGATCGACAGCAGCATGGCCGAGCCGAAGCGCTTGAAGAAGTGCGTATCGACATCGCCCGTCTGACCCGCCTGACCCAGATTATCGGTCGAAGGATCGGTCAGGACGATGGCCGTGCCGTCCGGACGGATCAGGCGCGTCCAGGTGATGAACAGACGGTTTTGCCCACTTTGCAGGCCTGAGCGGTAAGAGCCGACCAGCCGCGAGCCGCGCGGGATCAGGACGCGCGAGCCGTCAAAGCTGCGCACATCGCGCGACACCAGCGCGCGCGTATAGCCGGGCAGGTCGGAATTGAGCGCCGTTTCCAGCACCGCCGGGATCAGGGTCCCCTGCGATACGGTGCGCGACGGCGTGGTGATGCGCGTGGCGCGCACCTGACGCGTCGGGTCGAGGCTGGTCAGGGCGGCGACGGAATTGCCGTCCATCACATTGCCTTCGGCCTTTTGCGCCGGGGCGGCGGCCTGAGCGGCATTGGCCGCCGGGTCGGGATCGGGGGCCGAAACGTCGTAGATCAGGGCGTTGGCGCGAGCATTATTGGCGTCGGCCACGGGGGCGGCACCCCCCGCCTGAGGCGGTTGCGGCTGCGCTACCGGCGGCCCTTCGGGCAGGGCGACGGGCGGCAGTTCGACTACCGTGCCATTCTGCCCCGGCTGCGGCGGCATGGGTTGAGCCGGTTGCGCCTGCGGCGGCCGGGTCTGCGCCGCCTGACGGTTGTTGTTCATGAACACCAGTGTCAGCGCGCCCAGAAACACGGCGCCCATGATGCCGCCGGCCAGCACCAGACTGTCTTTCAGGGTCGATTTCGAAGCCACCTGCGGCAGGGCATTGACCGAGGCGACGCCAAGGTCGGAACGGTCGAGGGCTTTGCGCGGATCGCTTTGCGGATCATTGGAGGGGAGACGGGTTTTCATACTCAGTCCTCCTTGCGTCCGAACCAGCCGGTCCGTTTTTTCGGCGTGGCGGCCGCATCAGCCTTGCGCAGGGTTTCGGGCCGCGGCTGCGGCGACAGGGCATCGAGCGCCGGCGGCACATAGGCGTCATTATAGACCGTGGCCGTCAGGTCGCCGCGACGCAGGACAAAGGCCGGGCCCACCTGTTCGATGACGATAAAGCCTTCGCGATAGCCGAAATTGACCAGAGTCTCCTTGCCATCCAACACGGCATAGATGGCCGGAAATGGCACGCCTTCGCCCCACATCAGATAGGTCGATTGCCCGTCATCGAACAGGCGCATCGGCACCAGAGACGGGTCACCGGCATAGGTGTAGCTGGTATTGCGCTTCTCCGGCAGGGTGGAGACGGGCTTGGCCGGGGTTGCCGGTGAGGTGGCGGCCTTTTCGGCGGCTTCGCGGGCCTCAGCCTCGTCCTTGGGGTAGGTGAAGCGCAGATCGTATATCACCTCACCGCGCTTGCAGGCGGTGGCGTCCTTGGTGCGCAGTTCGAAGGCATAGGTGCGGCGATTGGTGACGACCGACAGATTGGTGAAGGCGCCGCGCTGAAACGGCTTCACAAACATCAGATTGCCGCGCTTGTTGGGTGTGGCCTGCCACTGGGCGGCATCACCCACGGCAACATTCTCGATCTTTTCGTTGTCAGCGAAGGTGATCATGGTCTGAAAGCTGACGCAGGTATCGAGGCGGATGACCTCGCCATCGACATAGGTGATGGTGCGGATGCGGCTGTCCTGCGCCTGAGCGGGCGCGACGGCCAGCAGAGGCACGGCGATCAGCAGGGAAAGGGTAGAGGCGAAGGTCATGAACCGGGGGCCTTTGATAGGGGCGTCGGGGTCGGGGCGGTTTTGGCGGATGAAGAGGCGGGGGCGGCAGAGCCGGGTGCGGCGCGGAACCTTTGGCCCAGGCCCTGACGGCGCGTCACGCCGCCGGACAGTTGCCCCGCCTGGGGCGTCGAGGAGAGGGTGGTGGTCACCGTCTGAACCCGCGTGTCGCGGCTGGAGCTGCGGCCTCCGGCGGCGGTCTGGCTGTTCTGCGTGATGAGGGTGGAGCCTCCGGCGGCGGCGATGACGGCGGCGGAGGTCACGGCGGCGGCCTGCACGTCGGCGGCGCTGTCGCCCTGCCCACGCAGCGGGTTCCAGTTCTTGACGATATTGAAGGCCACCACCATCAGCATGATGAGGAAAGCCGCGTAAATCACCGAACCCATGAACAAAATGACGATGGGCTGAATGTCGCGCACCGTCTGCATGGGGTCGCCCGAAATGGCCAGAATGGCGGGTGTCAGAAGCGCCAGAGCCGCCGAGCCTCCGAGCGTCACCAGCATGGGAATAAAGGCAAAACCGATCGAGGTTCTGAGCCAGCCTTCGAACAGGCCGCGCGTCTGGGTAAACAGCGCAAAGACGACAAACAGCGGCCCCAGAGCCAGCAGAAGCGTCAGGATCAGGCGCGACAGGACCAGCACGCCGACGGTAGACAGCAGTAGAATCAGGCCCGAACTCCATAGCATGTCTGAGGCCGACGACTTACCGTTGCGGATGGGCGGCGCGATGGGCTGCGGGTTTTGTACGCTGGGGGCCGCGGTCGCCGCAGGGGCCGCCTGCGACGTCTGTTCGAAGGCAGTGGCGGCGTCGGCAAAGTGCACGAACAGTACATCCAGCCGCTTGGCAAAGGCGGCGCTCGCCCCCTCATTGGAGCCGGTCAGGGCGGCGGCGATCTCGTCCGGGCCACGCGTCAGCAGGTTATAGACCACGGTCTGATAGGCGGGCCACGCGGTCACAAAAGTCAGGACGAGGCCGATGGCCAGCACCTTCGGCGTCATTGTGGTCAGCGTCAGGCGCGTGCGTCCGGTGATCAACCCGAAGGCCAGAAAGGCGATAT
>NZ_JAIXSV010000243.1 GCF_027484505.1 Asticcacaulis sp. | reverse complement strand
CCGCCACCACCAAAATCAGGGGACGGCAGAATCTCAGTTCTCAGCCCTGCCGCAAGACGGGCAACGGCTGACGCTTACCTTGAAGGCCTGCATCCGCTTGCCTCTTGCAACGTAAAAATCTATGTCTGTGACCCTACTGGTCACAGACATAGCGAATTTTACGGATCGATCGCCAGCGTCATCGGTGGCGCCAGTTCTTTGGCGCTATACATTCAGAGCTATTCGTTTAGCTCCCAATTAATTCCTTCAGTTCCTTGCGCACATCCTCGGACAATCCTCCCCAACTCCAGTACTGTAAGAACGGCCAATTTTCCACTCCGATGTACTGGGTGTCCTTCATGGTGTACCCATGGCGTTCAACATAGTGGAGGTAGGCGCCGAACATTTCGTACTCACAAGCAGAGAATATACGCGAAGAGTCCATGACATATTCAAGTGGCGTCTGATTGAACTGCTCTCTCATAAAGGCCCGGAACCCTTCTGTCGCTTCTCTTGTAAGAAAGAAGCCATTCCTGCACATATGCCCGTGTGCCGTTTCCATACCGAGGAAATAATCCACCGCAGATTTCCAGGCCACACCCTCTCCAGCCGCTTCCCATGACCGGTAATACCAAGCCGGTCCGCCGTCACGATACAACTCCTCTACATTCATGGGCCTGCAAACCATACAGTCCGAGTCAAGAATGAGTGCGGCATCAGCATCACTGACATCCGTCCATGACAACTTCAAGCCCATTTGCCAAGAATATCCGGGCGCTTTCCCCCACATTGGAGGCCCCAGGGGCTTTGAGAATTCCCGATAAACAATGTTATCGAGATTTGGCAGAACAATATTATCCCCTTCGTCCGCCAGGACAATAATATTTCGTATTCCGACTATGTTCTTCTTTGCAGACAATATAGCGTACTGCAGCCACTCCTCGTCCGGCTTATAGGTCTTATACAGAAGATCAACGCTCTTCGGCGGCTGGTACTTCTTGTTATCGTGAAATATTACTGGCCGCAGAATACCGCATCGCGCGCTTTCAATTTTTGCCAACCCAACGACTTCTGTACAAACACGACGAAGAGACGCATCTTCCGGGTAATCTAAAACAGCTTTTTCGTAACAAATAGCTGAACGGCGGTATTGGAGAAGCTTTCTCCAGCATTCTGCCTCAATCAGGTTGACGACATTTCCGTAACGTGAAAATCTCCTCGCGCGCATCCGCATCAGGGACTTAGCGAACGCCCCTCCCCTTTGCAGATAGAGAAAGGCTATGAGTACATCCTTAAATTCGTTTTCTGGCAGTTTCTCTGCCTCGCCAATCATAAGCTTGAAAAAACTACTCCGATCGCCAGCAGGACGCCGCTCAACAAGACATTTAAACAAGTACACTAAAATCGTTTTGGCTGTTATAACGTTGGATATTCCTCTTTCATAGAAACGAAAACCTGCGGTCCAATGTTGATTGATGATTGACAGATCAGCAATCTTAAGAACTTGCTCTATGTCGCTTTTCTCGTCCAGCGGAATGTTCTCGGCATATTGACGAGCTTCCTCGCCCCTGCCACACAAATAAAGCGTTTCAACAACACGGCTATCAAACTGTCGCGCCTGCAATGAGTTGATCAAACTGTGCAAAATTGAATATGCTTCATCAAAGTTCCCGGCCCTTGCCAGGAGTTCCGCACATTTTATGCGATATTCCGGATGACCTTCACCTACCGCCTGGGACTTTTTAAATGTCTGGATAGCGTCATCATTTAAGCCATGATGGAACTGATGATCGGCTACCACCAGAAGCGCTTCGGACGCAGGCTCGAGCGCCTGATATGCCTCCACCAACTCACGAGCAATAGAGGCTTTATCCCCAAGCAGTTTATGCACGTCGACACTTCGCAGGTAGGTGTTAACGTCTTGGGGTGCCAAAGTCTTTGCACGTTGGAGGGCGGTCAGAGCTTCGTCATAACGCTGCATCCGGATCAGGGGTTCCGCGATGCGACGATAGGAACCCGCAGAATTCGGCTCCCGATCCCGCCCAATATAAAACATTTCAAGCGCTTCCTCAAAGCGCTCCAGACGCATCAGGCACTCCGCAACCCAGAAATAATTGATCGCGTGAACCTTATAATATTCTATTCCCTCTCGCGCGGAAGCAAGTGCTTCTTCATATCGACCTTCGATGTAAAGACGTTCCGTCCGTTTGCGCAGGTCGACCTCACCGAGCAGCACGGTAATCATGGCACCTCACCAAAATCGGCTACAGATTCGAAGCATCCCTCTCTATACCACAGGCGATCATTCAAAATCGATGAGAAGTCCCCTTCTTCATAGAAAGCACGAATGACGCTTGTCCGGGAGAAGGGATTAACGCCCAGTCTCGTCAATTGCGGGAAACAATTGAAAGAATCTCGAGCCTTCAGAAGGAAGGTAAACAAATCGGTATCTTGCCGCTCACCAGCATAATGCTCGTACGGAAGAGGCACCCGACCAAGGGTTGCAACATCACCGCCGCCAAGGATTGTTTTCAAATACAAGAACGAACCAAAATATGCACAGGTATCGTGGCTGAGATGCGATACCAGCAACTTACGACCGCGCACGTAATCGACACCATTCTTCCGCTCGTACGTGATCGGACGACCGATAGACTCTTCGATCATCAGCCAGTTGGCGAACGCAATCAGCCCATATTCTTTGAGATGACTGAACTGGCTTTCGTTGGAAATGGTTCCATCCTTCAGCAGCAGAAGAACCAGACCTTGATCTGTTCCGTTGATCTTGGCCGGCTTCAAGACATCCGCAGGATCTTCGAACTGGGTAAAGCGCCGATTGAAGGCGTCCTGATCATCATTCCACAAAAAGGCAGCGTCACGGAAATGATCAAGGAAGTCATGACCCTTGGGAATGGAGATAAAACAACTGGAATCGTCAAGAACGTAGAAACGATCCCCCAAGGCCGCTTCAATCTCGTCCAGTTCAGCGTTAATGACCATATCACCATCGAAGGTGATGATCCCCTCCCCAGGGAACATCTCGCGCATCACCAGGAACCGCAGAAGCCCGTAATGCCGAATCCCACCCCATGTAGACAGGGCCTCGACCAGGACCGGTATCCGCGCTTCAATCTGCTTGGCGACGGACTGGCCATCAATCAGGTCATACCCCAACTCCAGCAATGCGTCGCGGTAGGCCTGAGGCAAGTCGGACCAACCCTTCAAGAACAGCACCGTAATCCTATTCCGCATCCCCAGCTGTCGCATGCGCCGACCATTGAACAGCAACGGGACGGCTGCTTCCAGCTCCTCCGCATTGCCATTATGAGACCAGGCACTGACAACGATCTTCGACATATCCATTTCCCAACAAATCAAGAAGCGACCTCTTAAGCAGCACTATGATTGCCACCCTATTCAGCGGTCAACATATTTTGCGGACTTCCCATGCATGGTCAAATTAAGGGAAAATTTACTCAAAACAAATGACATTAAATGATCAAATAAGACGGAAATATCTTTTGTATATATGGCTATTCAGATAAAATATACATCCGACATATTAAAAGATGGATCGATTTATTCGCAAGATTGCCGCAAATCAACAGATGGCCCTCCGGCGATCAAAGTATCTGTCCTTCCCAACGCCCCACGTTGAACTCAGTAAAGCCAGATTGTCTGGCTGATCTGGATGCCATGGCGGTCTCTTGGAAAATTCCACGATGCCCAGGGTCAGGGCCTTGACCGGGATAGGCTTCGTTGATGACCTGCGACCGGTTCGACGGTAAAAGCACCCGATGGATGGGCAGCCTATGGTTTACTGTGTGTTTCACGCTGGGAATGTGGTGTGGTGATGGTCAAACTTGTAACAGGCGTTGCGGGGTTTATCGGGTTCTCCGTTGCCAGGGCCCTGCTGGATGCCGGCGAAACCGTGGTCGGCATCGATAACGTCAATGATTACTATGATGTACGGCTGAAGGAAGCCCGGCTGCGGTTGCTGGAAGCGCGTCCGAACTTTGTTTTTTATCGACGCGACATCGCCGATATCGCCCTTGTCGATTTCATCCGGCAGTGCCATCCGGACATCACGGAAATCATCCATCTGGCTGCACAGGCGGGGGTCCGCTATTCGCTGATCAACCCTTATGCCTATGTACAATCCAACCTCCAGGGCCAGGTGGTGATGTTGGAATTGGCGCGGGCGTTACCGGGTCTGCGGAACTTTGTTTATGCCAGCTCATCCTCGGTCTATGGCGCCAACAAGCAGACGCCGTTTTCCGTCGATCATGCGGTGGAACGGCCCATCTCGCTCTATGCCGCGACCAAGCGGGCGGACGAGCTGATGACCTATACCTACAGCCACCTGTTCAAAATCCCCGCCATCGGCCTGCGGTTCTTTACCGTCTATGGCCCCTGGGGTCGGCCGGACATGGCAGTCTATCTCTTCACGGACGCCATCCTGGCCGGACGTCCGATCGATGTCTTCAATGATGGGCAGATGTGGCGGGACTTCACCTATATCGACGACATCGTCGCCGGGGTGCACGCAGCGCATCGGCGCCCGCCCAGCCCTGACGCCGATGGGGTGCCACACAGGATCTATAATCTGGGCAACCACCGGCCCGAACGGCTGACCGATATGATCGCCATCATCGAGCAGGCATTGGGAACCGGGGCGCAGATCAACTATCGCCCCCTGCAGCCGGGTGACGTCGTCAGCACCTGCGCCGACATCACCAGCAGCAGCCAGGAGCTTGGCTATCAACCAACAGTCAGCCTGGCCGACGGTTTGCCGCGGTTCGTGGCCTGGTTCCGGGATTTCTATGGCCGTTGATCGTCCGAGCCCCAAGCCGGCTGGCCAAGGCCAGGATAGACAACAAAAATATCCCGCCGCTGCGTGACTTAACGCCGTTTGGCCAGTTGGTGATCATAAAGCGACGGTACGGCCTCTACCCTCTGGCCGATCCCTTCGACATAAGGGGGTGGGGTGTAGCGTACCTGGATGGAGCGATTGGCATGCAGGCCAACAATACGCTCACCCGGCCCTTCCAGCCCGCTGGTGATGGTCACCGTTGCATCTTGGGGCACTGTGTCGGGCAGGATCAGCCTTGCATTCCAGACCGTGTTGTAAAGACCGTGACCCGGCTTCCAGTAGGACGCACCACCGCCAACCCATAGCCGATACTGCCATTCACCTTTCTTCAGGACGGGATCGATCCACATGCTGATCTGATCGAACAGATTCTGGTGGTTCGATCCGCTATGCTGGTCAATCACTGCATCACGCTTCACGGTTGAACGCAGGAAGACGGCACGGGTCGACCTTGTATTGACCGACAGCGGGTGAATGACCGGGTTCTCGACCGTCAAATCTTTCACCAGCACATTATGGGCCGCCCCGACATGGACGGAAT
>NZ_JAIXSV010000193.1 GCF_027484505.1 Asticcacaulis sp. | reverse complement strand
GCCGAAGATGCTGACCGCATCCGGCCGTTGAAGAAACGAGAATGTCTCATATGTGTCAGTGACATGAGACATTCTCGAATGGAATACCAAGAGTCATTTTCAATGACCCTTGGTATCAGGCCAGTTGACACAGGTCCAGTTCGCTAAAATCGCCATAGTCGAGGTTTTCGCCACCCATGGCCCAGATGAAAGCGTAGTGGGACGTGCCCGCCCCGCAGTGGATCGACCACGGCGGGCAGATGATGGCGTCTTCGTTGGCGGCGACGAGGTGGCGGGTATGACCCGGCTGCCCCATGAAGTGAAACACGCGATCGTTTTCACCCATCTGAAAATAGAAATAGGCCTCTGAGCGGCGATCATGCAGGTGTGGCGGCATGGTGTTCCACACATTGCCGGGCTTGAGCAGGGTCAGGCCCATCAGCAACTGCGCCGAACGGCAAACGCGCGGCACGATCAGCTGATGGATAATGCGGTCGTTTGAGGTCTGAAGGCTGCCGCGTTCCAGCGGGTGGCTGCCCGACAGCGGGATGTGCTGGGTAGGGTAACTGAAATGCGAGGGGGTAGAGGCGAGGTAGAAGCGCGCCGGGGTCGCGGCGTCCACGCTTTCAAACGTCACCTCACCCGTATCCGCGCCGATATAGAGGGCATCAAGCGGACTGAGCGTATAGGCGACCCCCTCAACGCGCACGACGCCCGCACCGCTGCCGACATTGACCACGCCCATTTCGCGGCGCGCCAGAAAAGATGATCCGGCGGCGGAGGCAGGCTCGCTCACCTCCGGCAGGGCCACGCGCTGCTGCACCGGGGCGGCCCCGCCGATCACGAGGCGTTCCTGATGCAGATAGTTGAGCCTGACCGCTTCGGGCGCGAACAGGCCGCTGATCAGATAGCGGTCGCGCAGGGCCTGCGTATCGGCGAGCGCCAACTGGTCGGGGTGGGTGGCGTAATAGGTCTTTTCAAACATGATCAGCCAGTCGCCCCCGGCCGGGCATCGACCGCATAGACGTGGTTGGCCCCGTGCATGTTGGAGACGAAGACCAGCCATTTACCGTCGGGCGTAAAGCGAAGATTGGGCTCAAGCCGGTAGTCGTGCGCCGCCATATCGACCAGCCGCGTCGCCCTGAACTTTTCAATGGTGATCAGGTTGTCGTCATAAGAGGGCAGGTCGGCATCGACGATGGTTTCGGCCTCAAGCAGCGAAATCCATTTGCCATCCGGTGCATGGGCCACCATGTCGGCATCGCCACCGTCCGAGGCAAAGGTTTTATTGTCGGGCGCAATGTTGAAGTGCACCCCCCAGTCGTTTTGTTCCAGCCGCTTCCACACGCGCTTGCCGGTGGCGAGTTCAAGGCCCGCCACCCAGAAGACCTGACCGCGCGGGGTTTGCAGGTCGTACCACAGCCATTTGCCATCGTGGCTGAAGAATTCGTGACCCCAGATCTCCATATTCATGCTGCGGGTGTGTACGCTTTTCAGCCCCGTGCCGTCGGATTTGATCAGTTTAATCCGATCCACACGGTGCCACGGCCCTTCCATGCAGAAGCGGATCAGGCTCGGGTCGGTCGGCGAAAACTGTGCGTGGCCGATCCACTCCTCGGTCTTAAAAAGGACACGGCGCGCCTGGGTTTTCAGGTCAATAGTGAACAGCTCCGCCGGCACGCGCGCCGCCCAGCGTTCCAGCATCCGCACGCCCTTGGCCCTGGCGAAGTTGAGCGGCTTGCCGTCCGGGCCCAAGGCCGCGTATTCGGCCTGCCCGAACTTTTCCAGCGAGCCCTTGTCCTTGGGCTGCAAGGGTTTGGCCCCATAGGCGACCTGCCCCAGAAGCAGCGTGTCGTCGGCATTGGAACAGGTGATGCGGCCGGCCGGGATGCGCGTCAGTTTGCGGACCTGTTTTGTGTCCACATGGATGGCGTAGAGCGTCTTGGGGCGGTCCTCGGCCTCACCTTCGCCGGGGTCAGTGACGGCATAGACGGCCTCGCGCGTGGTGCGCATCATGAACAGGAGATCGTTATTCTTGCCATTGACGAGCAGGCTGGTCTTCCAGTCGCTCAGGCGCACGGCGACAATGCCCGACGGCGACTTGATGACCATGATGTCGCCTTGCGGCGTAAAGGCATGGCGATAGAAGTAAAGGACGCCGGAACCGTCTTCGTCGGAAATCCGTATCACGCGACGGCCGGTCTTCGGGTCAGTAAAGGCGCGCGGAGCCTGGCCTGGCGGTGCCGTTGCGGGCACTGCGGCGGCTTGCGCCTGCGCGGCCTGTCCCACGATCAGAGGCAGCAGGGCCGAGGCCCCCCACAGGCCTTTCAACGTGGCGCGGCGGGTCGAGTCCGACATGGGCACTCCTTACTTTACGGGTTTAAAGGCGAAGCTCTGGGTCCTGACAAAGGCGTCCCACGCGTCGCGCGACTTGAAATCAAGCCCGCAATCCCAGGCCGATCCCATATAGTAGGTGAAGGGCTGCCCCGGCGTGACGCGCACCAGAATCAGATAGTTTTCAGCGTCTTCGGCAAAGCCTTCGACCATGGTCGGATCGACGGCGATGGTGATGCCGATATGGCCGTGATCACCGACATCCGGTTCCCAGAAGCTTAAAATGCCTGCCTTGGCGTCCTTCGTCACCACGCCCGACCCGCCATCGGTCTTGCGCTTGTTGATCCCGATGCCAACGATCAGCGGCTCTTGGGTATCCGAGCGCAGGGTCGAGGTCATGCGTGTGAAGTTTGACCCCAGTGGCAGGGAGAAGGTACGCGTCTCCCATACCTTACGCACCACATCGACGGGCCAGGGGCGATAATCGACGCTGAATGTCGCCTCATCACCGCCGCTCTTGTCGATGCGGTAGGTCGAGAAGTTGCGCGAAGTCCATAGCTTGTTGTCGTACCAGATACCCAGCCCGCCCGCGCCCCGCCCGCGCCCGACATCGTAATAGTCGAGCCCTTCGCCGCGGTCGGTGTGATAGTTGGGGAATTTCAGTTGCCGGTCCATATAGGGGTAGCGCACGCGCTTGGCCCACACGTCGATGCCGGAGCCCGACGGGGCTTCGCGCACCTCCAGAGCCGGGCCGTAGATACGGTGCGCCACGCGGTCATTTTCCCATAGCAGGTCATCGAAACGGTCTGGCGCAAAGCGGGCGACGGCGCGAGGCGTCTGATCCGCGGGCGGCGTCAGCTTTTCAATGGGGGCCGGACGTTTCAGCGTCGCCGGATCGTAGGCAAGGGCGCGTGTGGCCTTCATCTCGGCCTCGCGGCGTGCTTTTTCGGCGTCACCGACCACAGTGACCGGCGCGATAGGTTGCGGCGTGGTGGCCAAGATGGCGTCGTCGCTATCGCGGGGCAGCGGGGCTTCGGGCAGGCTCTGCACCGGTTGATTGAGGCCCATCACCTCGATCCCGGCCAGCAGATAGGCTCCGGTGGCGTAGGGGCCGACATCGGTGGGTTTGGTCGGCACAGGGCGGTCGCCGGTCTTTTGCGCCGCGCCGATCAGACCATTGGGCAGGATGTGGCGATTGAGCGCCGCCCAGCCCTTCGTCACCGCCGGCTGATAGGTGGCGCGGTCCAGCAGGCCGTGATTGATCCCCCACGCCAGCGCATAGACGAAGAAGGCCGAGCCTGAGGTTTCGGCTTCGGGATAGCCCTTCGGGTCATTGAGGTCGCTGCGCCACAGGCCGTCGGCCTGCTGCAATTCAATGAGGCGGCTGGCCATCTTTTTGAAGATATCGACATAGAAGGCGCGGCCTTCGAACTCGGCGGGCATGGCGTCCAGCACACGGACCAGTCCCCCCATCACCCAGCCATTGCCGCGCGCCCAGTAGATGGGCTTGCCACCTGTGCCGAGGTGGTTCTGGTCCTTGAAACGCTCGTCGCGCAGGAAGAGGCGGTCCTGTTCGACCCACAGGCGCGCCGCCGTGCGCCGCCATTCCTTATCCATGGCCCTGAGGTATTTCGGATCGCCGCTCAGCGCCGATTGCCGCGCCAGAACCGGCGGGGCCATAAACAGAGCGTCGCTCCACCACCAGATCAGGGCCTCGGTCTCCTGCGGGCGGTTGAGGTGCGGCACCATATAGTCGAGCCGCTGTTGCAGGGGCATGAGCACACCCGGCTGCCCCCGTCGCGCATAGAGTTCCTGATAGAGGTCGCCGATGGCCAGTTCATCGGCATTGAGCATCAGGCGCTCGGCCCGCGCGCCGCGAAAGCTGTAATGATAGTGCTCTGCCGTGGCGGTCAGGAAGCGCAGGGTGTCGGGATTGTCGCTGATCCGCGCCAGTCGCGCCGCACCGACGTAGAAGGTCGCGGCCACCCAGTTGGAGGAAATTTCAGAGAGGTTGGAGCCGGTCGAAAGCTGGATAGGGCGGCGGCTCATATCGGAGATCTGAGAGGCGGCGACGTATTCCAGCACGGGCAGCACCGCCTGACGGCTCGGCACGCGATCCGGGGCAAAGGTCGTGTTGGGGCGCGGCGGCGGGGTCAGCCAGCGCGCTTCGATCCCGGCCACGGGGGTTGTCTGCGGCGCATCTGCGGCCACGACGGATGAGGCCAGAAGGGCGCCCATGACCAGCGACAGGGGGGCGTGTTTAAGGCGCGGGTGCAGGGTCATGGGAAACGTCCTTAAAAAGGTCCGGCCCCGGTGAAAGGGGCCGGACTCAGTTACGGGCAAAGTTACGCGTACTGAAAGGGTTTAGAAGGTGGTGATGATGCCGAAGTAGTAGCGGCGACCATAGTAGAGGGTATCGAAGACATAGGGGGTGCCACCGCCGATATTGCGGTAGTCATCCGGGGCATAGCGGGTCACCGTGTCATCGAGCAGGTTCTTACCTTCGGCAAACAGCTCCAGCTTCTTGTTGACCTTGTAAGAGACGCGCGCGTCCAGCGACTTCGAGCCGTTTTTGTAGATAGGTGTTACGGTCTTGAAGTAGCTGGTCGCGCCCCCAAAGGGCTCCAGATTGATGCCGAGGGCTTGCTGGGTTGCTTCGTTTGGCACACGGTTGGTGCCTTCGCTGGCGTCCATGCGGTCGTAATAGAAGTCACGCTTCTGATAGGCGACACGGGCGTTGAGACGACCATCATCGTACCAAAGGTTGACATTGTAGTAGTAGTCGGACTGACCGCGCGGCGGCAGGGCCTTGCCCGTTATCGGATCAACTGCCGTATTCGCCGCATTCGACTCGGTCTTGGAGTAGTTGAAGCCCGCGCCCGTATATCGCAGATACCAAGGCAGGTAGGTAAAGGCGGTCTTGGCCGACACTTCAAACCCGGTTTGCTTAAGTCCGCCGGGACCATCTTCGAAGGTATCGGCGATGTATTTGGTGCCTTCCAGCTCGTATTCCGGCAGGGTGATGTTTTCAGGGCGCTGGGTTTTCACGTCGATGCTGTAGGAGGCCAGCGAGACCTGCGTGTCCTTGTTGGGATACCATTCCAACGACAGGTTAGAGGTGGTGGCCTCATAGCCTTTCAGTTCGGGGTTACCGATACGGCCCGAACACCGCGTAGCGGTCGAAGCGGAGGGGTCTTCGGTGTCCGGATCACCGTCGTCGAAATAGCCCGGATTGTTGTTGTAGAAGTCCAGCAAGGCCTGATCGAGTTTATAGCAGTTGGCGGCGCTGGTCCCGGTTAGCTGCGTCATGCTGGGGCGTGCGCGTTGCTTGGCGATGGAGTAGCGCACAACCACCTGATCTTCGATCGGCCAGACGGCGAGATTGAAGCTTGGCAGGAAGTCTTCCGACTGACGATCAACCTGAGTAACGCGGCGCGAGACGAAGACGTCGGTATAGGGGGCCGGGTTTAGGGCCGATACCTTGGTCGTGTCGAGCGTTCGGTTATAGAAGTTGACCGAAGGCGCGGCATGAACGTCTATCTTCTGATAGCGGAAGCCAAGGTTACCCGTGACATCCATACCGAACAGACGGGTTTCAAAATCGCCCATCAGGTAGGCCGAGGTGGTGCCTTCTTCGGTCGAATAGCTGGGACGGGTGTAGGTCTTGCCGTCAGACGCGATACATTCGTACAGGCAGTTCAGATTGTGGTGGCTGAGGTCGGCATATTGGCCCAGCGTGCTGAAGAAGCTGTCGAAATCGAACGCCGTCCACGAATTGATCAGCGCGCCGCGGTCCGGCATGCCTTCAAAATAGTTGGCACCTGGCATCTTGATGATGCTGTTTTGCAGCAGCTCACGATATTGCGCCGGAGTCAGCATGTGTTCCTTTTCCAGACGATCCTGACTGGTCGGGCTGGTCACGAGGGTACGTGAGCCGTACTGACAATTGGCGCCGCTGACGCTCGGGTCACACAGACGGATATAGTCGAGGCTGCGGGCCCGCGACAGGGTGACGCCCGGTGCGATATTAAAGCCGCCTTCGCGCCAGGTCTTGTTTTCGCGTGCCGTGTGCGACAGGCCGAACTTGACGCTCTTTAGAGGGCCGAAATGGTCGAAGAAGCGGGTGACATCCAACTGAACGTTCAGCTCGTTATTCTTGTCGGCCTGTGGCGTGTATTCCAGACGCGCGGTCGTCGTCGGGTTCTGGAACACGCCGGGACGTGGCGTAGCCCCGGCATTGTCCGGTGAGGTAGGATAGTAGACTGCCGGGCTGGTCAGATCGACATTCGGTACGTCAAACGTCCACAAACCGTTTTCCGGGATCATGTAAAAGCGGGCCGAAGGGATGGAGGCGATGATCTTGAACGCATCGTCTTCGCGCTCCCCCTTGGCAGAGCCGTACTGGATGCGGCCCCTAGCGATCCATTGATCCTTTTTGTAGTCGAGCCCAATCTGGGTGTAGTGCTGCTCATTGGTCCGCTGAATATCGCGGATCTGGCTGTCATAGTTCAGCGTGGTGACGCCGTTGCCCCGGATCAGATCGTACTGAGTGATGTAGTGGTTCGCATTGACCACGACATTGCGCATATTGGTGCTCAGCACGCCGGCCGTGGAGGTCGAGCCCGACGGGGCGATGATTTGCAGGTTATAGGCCTGGAAATCTTGTTTGCGGATATTGGGGTTGTAGGAGATGAAGCCGGTCAGGCTGTCGCTGAAGCGATAGTCGGCGCGCAGCTGGAACGAAGTGCGCGTATCGCGCCGGTTTTCGCGACGCATCCGCGGCAGCGACGGCGCATAGTCTTCCCACTGGGCGTAGCAGTTCAGGCGACTGTTGATGCCGGTCGTTGGCAGGGCCGCGCAGCCAGCCTTGGTCGTGACGGCGGCGGCCACCTTGTCGTAGGGCGTGGTGAAGGTCTTTTCCGGCGAATTGTCGTGGTCGCCAAACGGCTGATAGCCGACTTGTTTGTCCGACACGCTGTTGAAATCGGTCGAGGTGCGCGCGTCGTCATAGGTGAAGTTGAACAGGACACCCAGACGGTTATCGAGGAATTTGCGAGTCATGATGAGGTTGGCGCGCGGCGACCAGTTGCCATCCAGCGTATTGCGTTGATATTGCAAATTGAACTTGTACAGCGGCTTGGCGAAATCGAGGCCGCCGCGCTGTTCGATCTTCACCGTGCCGCCGACGCCGCCGGGGCGCATATCCGCGGTCTGGCCCTTGATGACGTCCACGCTCTTGATCAGGTCAGACGACATGTCGTTGAGCGCCGTCACCGAGCGGCCGTTTTGCGAGTCGGTCGGCAGCATGGACATGCCGTCCACTTCGATGCGGATCAGATCGTCGGTCTGACCGCGAATGGTGAAGCCACCCTGATCGCCGGAGTCGGTGATATTCAGGGCCACACCGGCGATGCGGGCGATAGCTTCACCGACATTCTTGTCCGGGAAGTTACCGACGTCATCGGCGACGATGGAATCCTGCGCCGTGGCGGCGCGCTTCTTGCGGTTGATGGCCGACTGTTCGGCGCGGCGCGCGCCGACGACGATCACTTCCTGAACGTCGTCGGCTTTGGCGGCCGGTTGCGCGGGTGCGTTTTGGGCCAGTGCCGCGCTGGCGCTACAGAGCGCCACAAGAGAGGCGCTGAACATAAGTGCGGTGCTTCTGAGTTTCATGGTTTTCATCCCTTCCCATTTGTGGTGTCCCCGAATTGGCTTCCGGGTGGTGTGATTGGTTTTTTGTGAGCTGCGGTTACCGGTGTCATCTGGTCGCCGCAAAAAGTCATTTCGGGTATTTTTTCACCCAGTCGGCATAGGCATCGATGGACTTTTTCGGCCCTGACCCGTACCAGGAATAGCCATTGCGGCGACCTTTGGAGATATTGTTCACATCATCCTGAATCGACTTGTCCCAGTCGCCGAAGATCGGTTTGCCGGTCTGGATGTCATAGTTGCGCGACCAGATCGGACCCGCCCCCGGCTTGTCGATCAGTTTGCGGCCCTCTTCTTTGCTGACCTCGGTAAAGGCCTTGTCATAGATGGCGTGGGCTTTCAGCCATTCGACGCCCGCATGGATGGCCGCACGCACTTCCGGCGACGGCTTTGGCTGGCGCATCAGGAACAGCAGCACATCGGTGCTCTCGGCGCTGGCCAGAGAGCGCATCTCGTAATTGCGTGCCGAAATGGGGGCGAGCGTCAGGGCATCGACCTGCTGCGGCCAGATGGTCTTTTTGCCATTCACCACGATCTGAGCGTCGAGAATGGGGCGCAAGGCGCGCGCGGCAGCTTCACCGGCCTTGCGGCGCAGATCGGCGGGCACGAAGGCGAAATCCGGCTTGCCTTCGGCAATATCGGTCAGCAGCAGGGCGGCCTGCGCCACCGCATCGTCATTGAAGGTGATGCCGTCGTGGAAACCGCCTTCCAGCGGATAGTTCTGCGGCCAGCCCCCATTGGGGTACTGCGCCATCAGCAGGTAGTTGATGCCCTTGAGGAGGCTGGCGCGATAGGCGTCGCCGTCCTTGCCAGGGGCTTGCGCCTGCACGCGGCCCAAAAAGCGCATCTCGGTCCAGGTCGCGCCATTATCCAGCGTGCCGACAAAGGTCCAGAAGCGGTCGTGCGGGGCATCAAAACTGCCCGTATTCAGCTCCATTGTCTCGGCATTATTGCCAAAGCGCTGACCGCGCAGACGTGGCGGCTTGGTGCGGTCCTGATTCTTGCTCCAGCCGCCCGACGGGGTCTGAAAGCTGACGATGGTGTCGGCCATGGCGCGCGCTTCGGCAGAGGCGTACCAGTCGGCGTCCTTATTGAGCGCCATCTTGCCGCTGCCGGCCACGGGCGGTGGGGGCGGGGTTTCGCCCGGCTGAAGCTCTGCGGCCAGCGCCGCCCTATCGAAGGCCATCTGCTTTTGCGAGCGCGCAATATAGTCGGCCCACGCGGCCCGCTGCGCGGCGGGCAGCTCGCCCAGACGGTTCAGGCTTACCTCAGGCGCCGGCGTATTGGTGCCGATCACCGCCGCCCCGACCATCTGCGGCCCGGCGGCAATAGACACGGCAAGGCTCGTGGCGGAAATCAGGCCCACCCATCTCTCTGATGGCATTTTCGTCCCTTTTATCGGAATGTATTTTTTAAAATAGATACTCGAAGCGTGAGGGGGTGTAAACGAAAATGCTCAATTTCGACACATTTTTTGAAACCCCTTTCATTTGCGAAATATTGCAACGCAACAGAGCAATTGCATGAAAAAATGTGTGGCTTTCAGGCCATTTTTTGATTGAATGTGCGTGATTATGAAGAAATGGCCGCGGTTCATACGATTGCTATCGTGGGATGGCGGTATTATGAAAAGGGGAAAATATCACGCCGGACACATTTGCCGCCCCTCCCCAATGCGGATAGAGCCGCTCTCTGGTGATACAAGATTACAAATAAAGAGACTGCGGAAATCGCCGCTTACCCCTTACAGGAAGACCGCCCATGCCGATTTCGCTTTCCCGTCGCCATCTGCTGCTTACGGCGGCGGCCACTGGCACCACGGTCGCCTTGCCAGCCTATGCGGCTGAAACGACGCGCATCGACCGTCAGGCGCTGGTCCGTCGTCACAATCCGATCCTGACCAAGGTCGATCCGCACGCGCCGCTGATGCTGGGCAATGGCAATATCGGTTTTACGGCGGATATTACGGGGCTTCAGACCTTTACCGAGCCCTATTCGAAAATCGCGCCACTTCTGATCGAGGCGCAATGGGCCTGGCACCGCTTCCCGAATCCGCAGGGCTACACCGTCCGCGATACGCAGATCGAGATCGACGTGCGCGGGCAAAAGCGCCGCTATGGCTATATCAAAGACTGGGCCGAGGCCGCAAAGAACCCTGCCGTGGCTTGGATTCGCGAAAACCCGCATCGCTTCTCACTGGGAAGGCTGTCGCTGGACCTGCGGGCGAAGGACGGGACGCCCGCGCGCTTTGCCGATGTCAGGGATACGCAGCAGACGCTCGACCTGTGGACCGGCACGCTGACCAGCCGCTTTATCTATGACGGCGAGGCCGTGACGGTCGTCACCCGCGTCCTGCCCGACAGCGATACGATCATGGCTGAGGTGACGTCTGCTCTGGTGGCGCAGGGCCGGCTGGGCGTCACGGTGCGTTTTCCCGGTGTATCAAAGACGCTCAACCCCGATCCGTCGGATTGGAATGCGCCCGACGCCCACACCACAACCGAAGTGTCGCGCAGGGCCGGTGAAGTGCGGCTGAAGCGTCAGATCGACGCGACCACCTATTACGCGGCCATCGTCGCACCGGGGGGCGCTATTGAGGCCAGCGCGCCGCACACCTATCGGGTAAGCGCAAAAACCACGACCCTGACGGTCATGGCGGCCTTTTCGCCTGATCCCATTGCGGCCCTTCCAACGCCTGCCGCGGCCAAGCTGGCCACCGAAACGCACTGGATCGCCTACTGGTCGGAGGGTGGCATGGTCGATTTCAGCGGTTCGACTGATCCGCGCGCGCCGGAGCTGGAGCGGCGGGTCATCCTGTCGCAATATCTGATGGCGGTGAACGCGGCCGGGGCCTTCCCGCCGCAGGAGGAGGGGCTGTTCTCCAATAGCTGGAACGGCAAGTCGCACCTTGAGATGCACCCCTGGCATTCGGCGCACTTCGCTCTCTGGGGCCGGCCGCACCTGCTGGAAAGGAGCCTCGGTTGGTATGTGACCTTCCTGCCCAAGGCCAAAGCGCGCGCCGCCGAACAGGGCTTGAAAGGCGCGTGGTGGCCCAAGATGATCGGGCCGGATGGCGTCGATAGCCCGTCCAAGGTCTCGCCCTTCATCATGTGGCAGCAACCGCACCCCATCTATATGTGCGAACTGCTGTACCGGGCAAGCGACAGCGGGCGCATCCTCAAAACCTATGGTGAGCTGGTCGAGCAGAGCGCCGAATTGCTGGCCTCTTTCCCCTACCTCGACGAACAGACGGACAAGTACCGTCTGGGGCCGCCGATCATCCCGGTGCAGGAGAATTTCGACCCTCTGACCACCTACGATCCGGCCTTCGAGGTTGCTTATTATCGCTGGGGGATCGAGACGGCGCAGGCGTGGCGCGAGCGGGCGGGCAAGGGCCGCCGCGCCGACTGGGATGCGGTGCTGGCCAAATGGCCAGACCTGCCGCAAAAGGATGGCCTCTATCTGCCCGTGGGGTCTGAACCCGGCTTCTGGGACAAGGCGGCGGGGGCGTGCCAATCGAATGCGATTAATGAGACGTGCCAGAACCGCGACCATCCGTCCTTCCTGATGCCGCTGGGCTGGCTGCCGGGCGGGGGCGTCGATAAGCCGACCATGCGCCGCACGCTGGACCGTATGAAACGCGACTGGGACCTGCGGCAGACCTGGGGCTGGGACTATGCCATGATCGCTATGACCGCCGCACGGCTGAACGCCCCGGAAGAGGCGATTGACTGGCTGTTTTTTGAGGCCAAAAACAACCATTATGGCCAAAGCGGTATGACGCCGCGCGTCCACCTCGATGCCCACGCCGCCGCCTTTGTGCCGACGGCAACGGGGGCCGGAGCGCAGGCCAATGCCGGGCCGGACGGACCGGGCTATCAGCGCGCCGCGGAGACCTACTTCCCCTCAAACGGCAGCCTGCTGCTGGCCATCGCTCTGATGGCCGGCGGCTGGGACGGGCAGGGCGGGACGGCCCCCGGCTTCCCCAAACACGGCTGGCGTGTGCGGGTTGAAGGTATCCGTCCGTCGCTATGAGTCCCTGTAGCCATTGTTAGCCATTCATGGCTATAAGTGGCTACAGGAGGTGTAACGTGGCAAAATCGGAATGGCATTTCCCGCGGCGGGCCTTTGCCGAGCAGGTCTATAGCCTGCTGATCGACAGCCCGGCTTCCGCGCTCAGTCTGTTCGGCCCGCGCCGCACAGGCAAGACCGAGTTTCTGCGCGAAGACCTGGCGCCTCTGGCCGAGGCACGCAAACACCGCGTGGTGTATGTCAGTCTGTGGCAGACGGTCGAAGCCCCGATCGCCAGCCTGCTCTACGCCTTTGACGCGGCCCTGCGCGGTGGGCGGCTGAGCGACCGGTTAGGGACGGCGATGCGCGACCTCTCACCGACACTCAAACTCTCTGCGCCCGGCGGCACAGAGGTCGAGGTCGATCTGGGCAGCCTGCGTGGTAAGCCGCAGGACGACCATCTGCTGCTGCTCGATCAGTATTGTGAGCGGCTGGCCGACGACAAATATCCGACGCTTTTGCTGTTCGACGAGTTTCAGGAGGTGGCGCGCAGCCCTCATACAGCGCCCATCGTCGCGGCCCTGCGCACCAGCCTCGACCGCCGACGCTCAGGGCTGGTCTCGGTCTTTACCGACTCGTCGCAGGAGGGGTTGCGCAAGGTGTTCGATGCCCGCGAAGCACCCTTTTACCGCTTCGCCACCCAGATGACCCTGCCCGCGCTGGATGATGGCTTTGTCGATCACCAACTGGCCGTGTTCCGGGCCAAGGCGCGCCGCCGTATCGAACGGGGCGACGCGCTGCGGGTGTTCGCGCGCATCGAGAACAATCCGTTGTTCTTTCAGCAATGGCTGATCGCGCTGATGGCGCACGACCGTTTGACGCCCGACACGGCCATGACGCATGTGCTCGATGAGCTGGGGGCACAGTTCGGATTTGACCGTATGTGGAGCGGCCTCAGTTCGCTTCAGCGCGCCATCTTGCGGCTGCTGGCCGAGCATATCGAACAGCCCTATGCCGAAAGCTCGACCGCGCGTCTGGCGGCGCTAACGGGTGAGGGGGTTCCGGCCAATGACCGTGTGCAGACGGCGCTGCGCCGTCTGTCGCGGCTAGGGGTGGCAGAAAAGGTAGAGCGCGCCTGGCGGCTTAACGACCCGCTGCTCGAAGTGTGGGTGCGTGGTCGCCCGGAGACGGATTTCAGCGTCGGTTAGCCACTTATAGCCACACATGGCTACAAATGGCTATTTTCAGCCCTTCGCTGCCGCTTCGATGGCCGCCACGTCGATCTTGCCCATGGTCATCATGGCTTGAAAGACGCGCTCCCCCACCTCGCCGCCTTGCTTCATGGCGTCGCTTAAGGCGCGCGGCGTGATCTGCCACGACAGGCCCCAGCGGTCCTTGCACCAGCCGCACGCGCTTTCTTTGCCGCCATTGCCAACAATGGCGTCCCAGTAGCGGTCGGTTTCAGCCTGATCTTCGGTGGCAATCTGGAACGAAAAGGCTTCGGTTTGCTGGAAGGCGTCGCCACCATTCAGCCCCAAGCAGGGAATGCCGCAGACCGTAAATTCGACGGTCAGCACCTGACCCGCCTTGCCGCCCGGAAAGTCGGTCGGGGCTTTGTGCACGGCGGTCACCGCGCTATCGGGAAAGACGCTGGCGTAAAAGCGCGCCGCCTCTTCGGCCTCGCGCGCGTACCACAGGCAGATGGTGTTCTTGGGCATGATAATCCTCCGTTGTGTTGTCTCTTTGCAGGGGCGTAACGGCCATGACACGGCGGAGGGGTGTCGGGCGTCCGTCTTGCGGCGCCCAAACTGTCGGTTGAATCTTACGCCCCAAAGGGCTGGGTGTCTATATGGTCTGCCGTACCGGCAGGCGCGGCACAGCAGATTCTAAACCCAAAGCCTGAGACAATCAGGATACGGCGGGCCGTTTACCGGGACGGTTTCACTTACAAAATCGGCTTTCGGTGAAATTTGCGATTGAAATCTACAAATTGTAGTATTATTGCTATTATTAAACCAAATTGAAATAATAATCACTGGACAAGGCGTGCCTGCCGGGGAGATGATGGTCACAAGTCTGGCCGTTTGATCCTGACGTGTCTGAGGCCCTGATCCCTTTCGGCCGATCCCATACGGAATGGCCCCCATAGCTCCGACGCCCCTCATGGCCTGCAACGGTCCGGGGCGTATAGCGAGTGCGTGAGTGTGTGTTTGATCACGTAGTTACCCGGTTCCCGGTCTTAAAATTTCATAGGACGGGGTTCGGTTTTATTTCTCTCTCAGATCTTACCCACTGTCGCGCGACAGTGGGTTCTTTTTTGCCGCGATGTCGCCGATGCCAGCGCTCAGCGCTCAAGACTGACGCCCATCAGACCGATCACCACCTCATTGGCCACGGCGCGCACGGTCAGGCTTTGCAGCGTCTTGTTGGGATCGAGGTCGAGGCTGAGCACGCTGCCCGCGCCGCCGTCTATCTTTTCGCGGCTGGCGCGACCCTTCCAGTCGGGGCCCGGTGTCCAGACCTTGCCCGTCTTGAGGTCTAAGCGCACAGGGACTTCGCCGCACAGGCGGAACTGATAGTCGTCGATAAAATAGTCGCGTTCGATCGGCCACCAGTTTTCCGGGTTGCGCAGGGTCAGCACCTGCGTCGTGCCGTCCGTATAGGTGACGACGACTTCGCCATTGGTCAGGCGGCTTTGCATATGGTTGGTCGATCCCGCCATCAGCAGGAAGGCACGCGCCGCCTGTCCGCTTAAGGGCACGCTCACTTCGTCCGGATAATTGTCCCACAGCGACGCGAAGGCGATATTGTTGCCATCGGCAGGCGTGCGAAAGCGCAGGCCATTGACGGTCGTGATTTCGCCATCTGACTGACGCAAGGCCGCATCGTCGATAGAGGCCGTGGCATTGACGTGCCCGGCCCACGCACCGATGCCCTGCGCCGGCATGGCCAGCGACACGAAGGGCGAGCGCGGCGAGCGGTACTTGCCCGGCTGGAAGATATTGGTCACCTTGTCATTGAAGGCGGCGCTAAGGTCTACTGCGTCCGCGCGGATCGTCTTCGCTGCCGTCGCCCATACGGGCGCGGTTACAGGGCAGGACGCATAGTCCGGTGTCCGGGCCTTGGGGGCCAGCCAGATAAACTGGCCCTGATACATCGCTGTAAAGTGTGGGTCAGCCTCCGGCAACTGGCGCGCCTTGGTGGGGTCGATGGCCTGACCGGCCCAGACGATGCGCACTTCAGTGCGGCCTGTCAAAGCCGACTCAAGGCGCAGTTTGGGCGCGCCAACCCCTTCCGGAGCGTCCCATTTGACGGCCTGGCCGTTGACGGTCAGGCGCGCCACGCGGTCACGGCGCACAGGCAGGTCGAAGACAGCCTTTGTGAATCGCTGATCCGAAGGGGTGACGGTCCAGATGTCGGTCTGACCCTCGCGCCGATAGGCAAGGCTGAGGTTCGGATGGGTAAGCCGCGCGTGGTCCCATTCCGGCGGCAGACCGGGTACCAGTGTCAGGGTACGGCTGAGCGCATCCGGGCGCACGCCGAACAGGCCCTCGACCACGGTGCGCGCCATGACGCCCGTGCCGTCGGCAAAGTCGCGCTGCGACTCGCGGCGATAGACGTCGAGATAGTTCATGCTGCCGACATTGCCGGGGGCGATGCCCATATAGAAGCTGCCCAGCACACTGCCGCGCGTAATCTCATAGGCGCTGTCGGGCCTGCCTGCCTGCCACAGGGCCAGTGCCGTGTGCAGGTTCTCACCCATCACCACATTATTGATCGACCAGCTATAGGGCATCCAGTCCGACGAGGGCAGCATACGATAGGGCCGGTCATTCGGCACGCCTTCACCGGTGACGGGCAAAGGGCGCAGGCGGCGCTCCAGATCGGCCGCCATGCGCGCCGCCTGAAGCGCATCAGGCGCGCCGGAATCGATGCTGTGATAGAAGCTCCACACGCCATAACTGGGGTGCAGCATCTGTTTGCCGAGATAGTCGCGGAACTCGCCATAGGCCCCGCGATCCTCCATCCACAGGTAGGTCTGCATCCCGCGTTCGATCAGATCGGCCTCGGTCTGATATTGCGTTGGGTCCTTGCCGATCAGGGCGGCAAGGCGCGCCATCATGCGGTTGTGATAGAGGTTATACGCCGTCGTATAGGCCACCCCGCCGCCGGAATACTGCATATCGTCCGAGGCCCAGATAGCCGCATAGGCCTCATAGAGCGGCAGCTTGTCCGGGCCATATTCGCGGCGGAACAGGCGCTTTTCCCACGCCATATGCCGTTCGATCACCGGCCAGACGCGTTTGGCGTATTCGAGATCGCCCGTCCACAACAGATGACGGAACATCGCGTCGAAGAAGCCGATATTCATGTCGTAGTGGGTGTTGGACAGGTCGCCATTGGTATGCAGCCCGTCCGGGTTGCGCGCCAGATTGGTCTTTTCTTCCGGGGGTGCGACAAAGTCGGGGATCGGCTTTGTGTTCTGCTTGCGCGCCCAGCCGTTGAAATTCTGCCGCGCACGATCGTGCCAGCCCAGCGCATCGAGCGCATAGGGCCCGCGCCAGCCGAGAAGCCGCGCGCGCCAGGCGATCGCCCCGTGCATGATGCCGCCGCCGTCGCGCTCATCCCACTGTCCGTCGGAGGCAATGTTGAGCGCTCCCATGGCCGCATCGAGATAGGGGTCGGGGGTCTCGGTACGCACGCGTGTGCGGATTTGAGCGAAATGGCGGCGGGCGTCTTCAAAACGCGCCGCCAGCTCGGACGCCGCATAGGCAGGCGTGGTCGAGAGGGTTTCTGCCCGTGCGCCTGTATTGCCCGCCGTCACATCGCGATAGGTGCCAAGCTCCTCCGCCGCGCCGCGTCGCGTGACCTGTATGGCCAGATAGACCGGGGCCGTGCCCAGCGCTACATGGCCGGTGACCACCTGTATGGCGGCGCTGTTGTCAGAGGCCAGAAGCTGCGCCGCATCGGCCCATTTTGTCGCATCGGACAGTTTGAGCGCGGCCGGAGCTGAGACCGTACCGGTCAGGCCGGCCGTGCGGCTGTCGGCATGAAAGATCTGCGCATCCGTCTCATAGCGCGTGCCTTCGGCATAGTCGGGTTTGAACTGGAAATACTGGCTGATCGGCACTTTTTCGGTGCCGATATCACCGTCGCGATTGCCGCGCTGCCCGTTGCCCGCCCCATAGGCGAAGACCAGTTCCGTGCCCTTGGGCAGACCCGTCCCGTTGGCGCGCAACAGCAGGCCTTCGCTGGCGTGGTCGGCAATGACTTCGATAACAAGGCGGCCCTGCGCGCCGATCAGCGGATCGCGGATCGTGTACAGCATCTCACCGGGGCGATAGCGGCTCTCGGTGTTTTGCGCGTCATTAATCCACTTGATACCCGCTGCGGTGCGCAGCCCCAGCCGCAGATTGCCGCCGCGGCCAGGCAGGTAGAGCGAAAATTCCGGCTTGTCGCCCGCATCGACGCGAAAGGCCGTGTGCCCGCCATAAAGCGCCCGATTGAAGTACTCCGCGCCATTGCGGATGACGAAATCTCCTTTGTCCGGCCGATAGCGCAGCGGCGTTGAAATCTGCCCCTCAATATTGGGACGCAGGCCGCCCGTGGCCGCCGGGGCCTGAGCGTGTGCCCGAGAATAGGGCAGGGGGCCGATCAGGGCCGAAGACAACAGCCACAGGCAGGCGAGGGCAGTGGGTCGCAGGCGAGGCATAAAAGCTCCTGAAGGCATATCCCTGTGTCATTTTTATAGGCTTTTATTTTAAATATAGAGACGAGCAATCACCTTCAAGCCGAATTTGTCACGACCGAGCATAAACCGTTTCACAAATCAAAAAAAGAGCCCCTCCTTTTCAGGAGGGGCTCAAATGGGGTGTTCCGCATCAGGGAGTGAGCGATCGGAACACGTTTCTGCCTCCCGCTACGCCGAAAGACGCTTGGGAGGCGAAAAGAAAACTCTCATATAGGGACAATATTACACATATAGAAACGATGCAAGCCGGTTTGACGTCTTATGATCTTTGGGGGCGTCAAAAGGCATGGGTAGATTTCTATGGAAGCCCAATTCGCCGGTTAGGTCATACCAAATTCAGCCGCATCGTGTGAAAATTTGGCAACCATTTTGTGCGGCGCAAAAATTTCAAGACGCGCCACACAACGATAAAAATCATTTAAAAGCATAAGTTTCCATTCAAATTTCGAATATGATTACGGTGTTGTCAAGGGCGCGAAATTGGTTTACCTTTCTATTTATCGCGTGGCCAATAGGCAAATCGTGCCTTTAAATCAGCAAAGGTCAGGCCAATTGAGGCGGCGACTATGGCTGAATGGACGCGCGGTAAAGATTCGGGCATCAGGTGGCGACCTGAGGCCTGCAAATTTCCTCCGGGGCGTGCCGGGGGTGTACGCATTGGGTTGCTTTAGTGGCATTTCGCGACCCGATACCTGAGGTAGGCGTAACGGCGGGACTCTTCCCCTCGGTCTCGCTGCACTCATCCTGACTGGGCGGGCCGGCAGTCCCTGCTGGCCCGCACTTTTTACAGAGATTAAAAACGAGACGGGTGAGGTGGTTATGAAGCGGTCCGTGCACGGGGCCTTGTGGGTGTTTGCGTTTCTCTGCGCCGCGCTTCCAGCGGTGGCGGGACCGGCGCTCTATACCCTGCCTGATCTGCGTATCGGCCTCGGCAATGACAACGAGGGCGACACCATTCCCGGCCCGGCGCGCCCGAATGGCTCGATCCATCCGTCGCCGGAAACGCTCAATCCCAACAATTCCGGCTATAATCCGGCTGAAAAGATCAGCGGCTTTGGGCAGTTGCATACGCAGGGTTCAGGCGGCGTTACGACCTACGGGACGTTTTTGCTGTCGCCGCAGGTCGGCGCCCCTGTGTTCAACGAGCCCGACCATCTGTCGGATAAGGCCAATGTTGAGATGGCGGCAGATTACTACGCGGTCGATCTGACGCGATATAAGACGCGCGTGGAAATTACCCCCGCCCACTATTCGGCCCTCTACCGTCTGACCTATCCGCAAACCGATGAGGCGCAGCTCGTTATTGATGTGACGCGTAAGGTCGGCGGCCTCGTTGCCTCCGAAGCGGCGGAGGTGAAGTACTATCCGCAAAGCGGCAAGATTATCGGTCATGTGAAGGCCAAGGGCTACTGGAACCCGGCGCTGATCGACATCTGGTTCGTCGCCAAACTGAGCCAGACGCCCACCCGCTGGGGCATTTTCGACAGAGCCACAGCGAAACCGGGCGCGAACGAAGGCCGGACCGGGCCGGATGAGCGGCTGGGGGCCTGGCTGACCTTCAAAGGCGACCCGTCAAAACCGGTTCTGGTCAAGCTGGCCGTCTCCTTCACCAGTGCCGATACCGCTGAGGCGCTTCTTGATCAGGAGATTCCGGGTTGGGACTTCGATGCTGTGCGGCAACAAACGCAGGTGGCGTGGAATGCGCAGCTGTCCAAGATCGAAGTCTCAGGCCTGACTGAGGCCCAGACGCGGCGTTTTTATACCGCGCTTTATCACGCCTCCATTCAGCCGCGTGACCGCTCGCTGGATCAGCCGAAGGCCCAACTCAATCGGCCCAACTGGGACGATCACTATACGCTGTGGGACACCTATCGCACCCTGTTCCCGCTGATGTCGCTGATTTCGCAAAAGAATTACACCGCCAACCTCAACAGTCTGATCCACACGTTTGACAAGTTCGGCGCGGCGGATACGGCCATTATCGGCGGCCAGAACTACCATGTGGGTCAGGGCGGCGATGAGGTGGACAATGTGCTGGGCGAGGCGCTGATCCGCGGCGCGGACGGCGTGGACTGGTCGCAGGCGTGGCGCGTCACCCATTTCAACGCGTTTGAGCGCCGCCGCCCGCGCTACCTGAGCGACGGCTATTTCGGTGTGGGTGATCTCAGCCCGGAACCGAACAATCAGCGCGCCAAATCCGGCTCATCGACTCTGGGCTTTGCGCTGAACGACTACTATGCGGCGCAGATGGCGCAAAAGACCGGCCACACGGAAGAAGCCCAAACGCTTCTGACACGTTCCTCTAACTGGAAAAAGATCTGGAACCCGACCACGCAAAGCGACGGTTTTGGCGGCTTCCTGATGCCGCGCTATCCGGACGGCACGTTTCAGGATATCGACCCCAAGCTGGGCTGGGATGGCAAGGTCCACAACAATGTCGGCTATTACGAAGGCACGGCGTGGATCTATTCTTACGGCGTGTTGCATGATCTCGATGGCCTGATCGAGGCGATGGGCGGTCGCGTGCGCTTTAATGAGCGTCTGCAATATGCCCTGAGCGCGCATCTGATTGACATTACCAATGAGCCGTCCTTTTCGACGCCGTGGTTGTTCCACGCCATCGGGCGCGCCGATCAGTCGTCCTACTGGGCGCGCGATACGTTCAAATATTTCACAGATACGGCCTATCCCGGCGACGAAGACGCCGGCGCGATGAGTT
Organism: Asticcacaulis sp.; assembly: GCF_027484505.1. Lineage (GTDB taxonomy): Bacteria > Pseudomonadota > Alphaproteobacteria > Caulobacterales > Caulobacteraceae > Asticcacaulis. The sequence goes on along the minus strand of NZ_JAIXSV010000193.1, from coordinate 1,001 downwards.
CCAACTATGTCTTCAACCGTCTGGGTCTGTTTCCGAAGCTGACGACCGATCGCTACTATCTGCACGGGCCGCGTCATGCGCGCAGCGCCCTGCATCTTGAAAGCGGCAAGACGTTCGAGATTACCGCCACAAATGCCGGGGCGGACCGGCCCTATATCGCTGCGGTGACGCTGAATGGTCAGCCGCTTGAGACGCCCTATGTTACACAGGCGCAAATCCGGGGTGGCGGGCAACTGGCCTTCACCATGAGCGACACAGCCGGTCAGTGGGCCTATGACGGGGCGGTCGTGGCGGTCAAAGCCTCGGTGCCTGAGCTGGTGGATGGTAAGACCTCGACAACCTGGGCCGCGGCGCCCGGACAAAGCGCGACGTTTGAGCGATCCGAACCGGTCTGCCTGAAAGCCTACAGCCTCAGCGTTGGTGCGGAGGGGCCCATGCCTTCGGCCTGGCGACTGGAAGGCTGGAACGGGAAGCGCTGGCGCGAACTGGACCGCCGTAAGGGGGAGGTCTTTGATCGCCCGCACATGACGCGCGTGTTTGACCTCAAAACCGCAGCCTATGCCCGCTATCGCCTGCAAATCGCAGGCAAGGCGAGGGCGGAGGTGGCCGAGGTCGAATTAATCGCAGGGCCGCCCACAACCTGCATTCAATAATTGATTTCGGACGCCTTACGGCGTCTCAACTACGGGAAACACCATGTCCTATCGTCCTTATGCGCTGGCCTCGGTTCTCACCGGGCTGGCGATGCTTGCGCCTGTGCTATCGTTTGCACAAACGCCCCCAACGCAGGGGACGGCGGAGTGGGAGCAGCCTGAGGTGGTGGCGGTGAACCGCGAGCCAATGAAGGCGACCTTCTTCAATTTCGAGAACCGTGATCTGGCGCTGAAGGGAGACAAGGCCGCCTCAAAGCGCTTCCTGTCGCTGGATGGCACCTGGGATTTCAAATTCTCCAAAGGCGTCGATAATCGCCCCAAGGACTTCTACAAGACCGGCGCGAACCT
>NZ_JAIXSV010000207.1 GCF_027484505.1 Asticcacaulis sp. | reverse complement strand
TAGGTTCTATTTTGAAACCTTTTTCAACCGTTATGACGCTTTGACGCTTGGGCTCTATTTGGAACCTCAAAAGACAATGATAGCCATGAGTGGACGCGGAAAGTAGGTTCAACTTCGGCCGTTGAGCACGCCCTTTGCGCGGGTTATTCAGAGATTCCCTAGGTGCAATACGGGCAAAAACACCTGGACCGGTTGCGCAGCGATCGCCAAGCAATCTGGGTCACCGTTTCTTCGCGGCCAAGGTCCTGAACCCGAGCACACGGCTGGCTTTTCTGCGTGCCGTCACCGACCTGTCGGTCGTTTCCAGAAGGCCGATGGCTGTCAGCACGCAATTAGATCTGGCCCCTTCACGTCGCCGTACGGGTCGAGGTCACCTTCTTAGTTTCGTGCGGCCGATCGAAGATCTCGATTTCGAACAACGGCGGCGCGCAGGTCCGAATGCCAATCGAACAGACGCGTTGCGACATCACCCCAAACGGCGTCTCAGGTCGCGCTTCGGCGTCTGGCCATCCGGCAGATAGACCGGTCGCGGCGGCTTTTTTTCTGTCGGATCGACAAGCTCAGATCGAACGACTCGGACATCAAGGGGCGCAAGGATGCCTATCCGGATTTGGCCACCCTTGACAGCAACGACCTGCACCTCGATGTCGGCCCCGATCCGGATCTTCTCTCCGGCGCTGCGCGTGAGTATCAGCATGGTTCACCTCCGTGTGAGCTGCGCTTTATTTATGGCACTAGCGCTTCAGAATAGCAACTCGACAAAAAAGCTTCATACAAGCCTGACGCCCCGACTTTAGCCGCACATTACGATCAATGCCGACAGCTTATTAAGTCGCGGCACAGCAGAATAATTAAGGGCAGGCCAGCGATGGGGATGCTGTGATCAGATACAAATCAGGTTGAGCACTGCCGCTTGGTGTTTCGCTTGCCGGATAGCTTCCACGGATTTGGCAAATGTTTAATGAGTCCCGCTAGAACAGCTTCCCGAATAATTTCAATAACGGAAGACTTCCAAATCACAACGGGCTTCTTGCCGTCGCGATGTGCGCGCTGTATTGCATGAACTAGTCCAGCTTCCGTAGCAACCCATCCCCCTGCTGACGGATTTACTAGGCCAAGTTCTTTTAGCAGTAGATTAATGTATGCACCGTGAATGCGCGGCCTGAATAGACTTCCGATATCACTCGGGGTTAAAGATTCACTTATCTCTAACAATTTCTTGTCATTAAAAATTACGCAGAAATCTCGGACCGAGGTATCGGTATTCTTGAATTCAAAGTCATTATATTTTTCGTGTAAGTACCTGCATAGGCCGGCGAGTTCAAACTGACGGGAATCAAGTGCAACTCGTTCAAGAAAAAAAACTATTGAACTTGCTTCTTTAGGGGACGATATTCGGCTTTTGCTAGAATGCTCGATCCATTGCAGTTGATCCGCATGGACAATGTCTTTCAGGGCCAGCAATCCCTGGCGAATCCGATCGAGGAATTCTTTCGCCTCATCCATAGAATTGCATCCCGAAAAGGCCCCGATATTGCCCCAATTAAATAGTCTGCAATCCAAAATATTTAATCACGGTTGGATCTTCGCTGAATAAGTACGGTCCTTGTACAGAATGCTGATTGCGGAGCTTTTGACATTTTTGCATTTCGAAATCACAGCCGTGAAGGCCATGAGGCATCGTTAAATCATGTGAGAAGCACTGGAGACCATCATCGTCTACTGCCCATATAGCTATTTCTGGAACATCAATTAAATTATTGATGTAAAGCCCTTCGCAGTACATTCCAGGTTTCTTCATCAAGTGATTGGTACACGCCGTGTACGGATCCTTAAAGCGCGTTCCTTGCCGCTGTGCTGGCCATTGACGCAAACCATTTTTCATCCAAATGAACCATGCTTTCCTGATATGGTCCGTATCGCAAAGAGAGTGGCTTAAAATGTACATGGCGAGTTGCTTGTCCCAGAACATAATCTCCCGATCTGAATGCTTTTTACCACTGTCAATCATCTTTGACCTCCAGACGCATGGCGTGATGTGAAAACTGCGCGTTGCCTTAGGGGGTCAGTATAAGTCGATTTTGGACTATTTTGGTTGGGTGTTTACCTTCCATGGCCTTGAGACGTCAAGGCTATGCACCCAGATCAGCATCAACAACCGTACGAAGTCTTCCTCGTACTCCTACGTGAAGCGCGAATCCAAGCGGATTTGACTCAGCAGGAGCTGGCGACTCGAATCGGCTGGACCCAAAGCTTTGTCAGCAAATGTGAGCGTGGGGAACGACGTATCGACGTAATTGATCTGATCACCTACCTGGACGGGATCGGTTTTTCCTCGAGCGACTTCGTGGGTACTTTAGTAAATGCTCTGGGAGGGCCACCCGCGTTGGCGGCGTCAACTTCCGTAACGGTGCCTCAAGCGCATCGTCCGACGTTACGCGACTCGAAATAGCCGAGCCGCCGCAGACAGGATTTCACCGTTCGAGCTCAGACCTGTATTTTCGACTAGGGCGACCCCGCGCCCTGCATTCGGCAGCGCCCCGCCTACCGCACGGATGCAACATCCATTGCGCGGCAAGTGTTGCAAAAAAAAAGAAAAAAATATAAAATAATCAAAGATTTGATGGTAAACGCAACGGCCAGTTGACGACATAACCGCGGAAGATCACGGCCGCTGCCTG
>NZ_JAIXSV010000355.1 GCF_027484505.1 Asticcacaulis sp. | reverse complement strand
GGGATTTTTGTCGTATCGTGTGGCAATTCCCCTGAACTGCTTGAGCTTATTGAAGAAACGCTCCACCAGATTTCTTTGCCTGTAAACCCAGCCACTGAAGGCAAAACGGTCCTTTCGATTGCTCTTGGCCGGGATATTGGCCCACGCCTTCTTTTCGCGGGCGGCAATACGCAAGGCATTGGTGTCGTAAGCTTTATCGCCCAACACAATCGTCCCCTCCCTCATGGCGCTCAGCATGGGCAAAGCCATTTGGCTATCATGAGCCTGCCCGGCCGTCAGTTCGAGGGCGATAGGTCGGCCTTCGGCATCGACGACCGCATGGATCTTGGTCGTCAACCCGCCACGGGAACGTCCCATGCAGCCATCGTCAAGGCCCCCTTTTTTGCCGTGGCACCATGTTGGTGCACGCGGACGCACGAGGAGTCGATCATGATGATATCGCCGTCAAAGGCCTTTGATATATCGGCTAAAATCCGGTCCCAAACGCCCGCTTTGCGCCACCGGACGAAGCGATTATAGCAGGTGGTCGAAGGTCCGTACCGCTCCGGAACATCCGCCCATGGCGAACCTGTCCGAAACCGCCATAAGATGCCGTTGATGACGCGGCGATCATCAACACGAGGGACACCGCGAGGCTTGTTCGGCAGTAGCGGTGCAATAATCTCCCATTCCTTCTCTGTCAGCTCGTAGCGGCGACGGGTCATGAAAAAGGCCTCCAAATCAATGAAAGCCTTGAATCACGCATACGCCACCTTGAAAACCCGTTTTATGAGTTTTCGGCCTAAACAAAGCCCTGACACTCATTCTCTGCCTCATCCCCGGCACCAAGGGACCCAACCGTTACGGCCCGGCGCCGGGACAAAAGGCCGCGCCCGACCTCAGCGTCTTCGAATAGGCTTGCCGCAAGCGCCCCTTTGGGCGAAAAGGCAGCATGAGCCAGCCCTACGCCTCCACCGTCACGCCTTTGTTCACCACTGAAATCTACCGTGCCGACCTGTCGGACATGCCGGATTTCGAGGCCTATCTTGAAGAGATCGACGACACCTGCCGCGCCTTTGCCGATGAGGACGAGGCCGGGCAAAACTGGTCACAGCAAAAAGGCTATCTCGGCTATACCTCCTACGGGTCGCTGAACAACCTGCCCCTGCTGGCCAGCGCCTTTGAAGACCTCAAGGCGCATACCGACGCCCACGCCGCGCGCTTTGTCGAAATTCTGGAATACGACCTGCCCGCCGGCGCGCTGAAGCTCGACAATATGTGGATCAACATTCTGGAGCCCATGGGGCACCATTCGAACCATATCCACCCGCACAGCCTGATTTCCGGCACCTTCTACGTCAGCGTGCCCGATGGGGCCAGCGCGCTCAAATTTGAAGACCCGCGCCTGACCAGCTTTATGAATTCGCCGCCGCGCAAAGAGGGGGCCAAACGCGAACATCAGCCCTTCGTCTATGAGGCGCCCAAGCCCGGCACGATTCTGATGTGGGAAAGCTGGCTGCGTCACGAAGTGCCGATTAACCTGTCTGAAGATATCCGTATAAGCATCAGTTTTAACTACAGTTGGTGAGATGATGAGCGCTCCGGTACAGACGGCATTGGTGGGCTATGGCTATGCCGGAAAGACCTTCCATGCACCGCTGATCCGGGCGGCGACGGGCCTTGAGCTGACCACCGTCGTGTCGTCGCGTCCCGCTGAGGTCCATGCCGATCTGCCGGGTGTGACGGTCTGCGATTTTGAGACCGCCTTGGCCGATCCGGTGATCGAGCTGATGGTCGTGGCCACGCCCAATGATCTGCACGCCCCACAAGCCATCGCCGCACTCAAAGCGGGCAAGCATGTTGTCATCGACAAGCCCTTTGCCCTCACCACCGCAGAGGCCGAGGCCGTGATTGCGGCGGCCAAAGCCGCCAACCGGCTGGCGACCGTCTTTCATAACCGCCGCTGGGACGGCGATTTTCTGACGGTGAAACACCTGATCGAGACCGGGGCCCTGGGCGAGATCAGCCTGTTTATCTCGCGCTTTGACCGCTTTCGTCCGGCCTTGCGCAATCGCTGGCGTGAACAGGCCCTGCCGGGGTCCGGCCTGTGGTACGATCTGGGGGCGCATCTGGTCGATCAGGCCCTCTGCCTGTTTGGCACGCCCGACGCCATTACGCTCGATCTGGCGCAACAGCGCGAAGGCTCTGTGGTTGATGACTATTTCCACGCCACCCTGTTCTACGGCGGGCGCCGTGTGCGCTTGCAGGCTAGCGCCCTGACGCCCGCGCCGGGACCGCGCTTTGAAATCCACGGGCGGTTGGGCAGCTACGTCAAATACGGCCTCGATACGCAGGAAGAGGCGCTAAAGGCCGGGCAGCCGGTCGGTGGCGAGGGCTGGGGCATGGACCGCGACGGCGTGCTGACTCCGGTGTCGGGTGCTGATCCCCTGCCGCCGCTGGCGCAGCCGACTTTACCGGGGCGCTATCCGGCCTTTTATGAGGGCATGGCGCAGGCCATACGCGGCACCGGCCCCCTGCCTGTCACCGCCGAAGAGGCGCTCAGCGTCATGCGTCTGCTCGATCTGGGTCGCCGGAGCGCCGAAACGGGCCGCACCTTAGCTTTATAAAAAAACCGCTCCGGTTGGGTCACCGGAGCGGCAGTGTGTATCCGGGCCGCAGCAGAGGCCCGGATGTTCTCAATACTTAAAAGCGCTTGCGCACGGTGACAAAGGCCTGACGCGGGGCGCCCGGCAGCAGGGTCATGGTCGTGCCGGCGGTGTCGCTGTTGACGAAGCCACCCGAACCGACGGTCGAGATGTAGTTTTCGTCGGTCAGGTTGGTGACGTTCAGTTGCACGTCGATATCGGCCGGGAAGCGGTAGCCGAGCGTTGCATCGACCGTGGTAAAGCCTTCGACCTTACCGCCGATGTTTTCGTAGGTGTAGTAACGGTCGCCCGTGTACTTGGCACCCGCCGTAGCGAACAGCGTACCGTTGTCGTAGCTCAGGTCGGCGCTCAGCATGTGCTTCGGCGTATTGACGACGGTCTTGTCCTTGGTCTGATAGGTCTTACCATCGCTGGTGTAGTTGTCGGCATACTTGGAGTCGTTGTAGCTGTAGGACGACGACAGACGCAGGCTGTCGGTGAAGCGCCAGGTGCCGCCCAGTTCGACGCCGTTGGTCTTGACCGAACCGACGTTCGAGAGGACCGAAGCGTTGCCGAGGATCGAAGCGCCCTGCTGGATGGCCAGCAGACGGTCCGAGAAATCGACGTGATAGATGGCCGCAACGCCGCGGAAATTGCTGAGGTTGAGGCGCAGACCGCCTTCAAACGTCTTCGAGCTTTCCGGCTTCAGCTTCTGGCTAACGAAGTTGACGATGGCCTGCGACTGAGAGCCGAAGGGGCCCGACGTCGCCGCCGACACGTAGGCGGCCATGTTTTCCGAGTAGGAGCCGAACAGTTCGACTTCCGGCAGGGCCTTGAAGACGATACCGGCCTGCGGCAGGAAGCTGTCGTCCGACTTGATCTTGCCCGACAGGGCGCTGCCCGTGACGGTCGAGACCGAATTTTCGACCTTCATCGCCTTGAAACCATAGTTCAGCTTCAGACGCTCGCTGAGGGTCCACACGTCCTGCACATAGCCGACCGTGGTCTTGGTGTTGAACTTGTATTCCCACTGCGTCAGGAAAGCACCCGACTGGAAGCCCAGCGGATTGCGTGTCGCACCCGACGCCTTCTCACCATAAAAGCGGCGGGCCTGATTGAAATCGTTGTCTTCGATCCACAGGCCAGCAGACACCTGATGCACGCCGAGGTCGAAATTCACCGCGCCGAAGGCACCCGTACGGTCGATGTCATATTCCGTGGTACGGATCGACAGGGGTGCGTTATCGGCGCTGGGGTTGGCGGCATTATAGAAAGGCGATTTCACGTAACCGGGGGATGCCAGATAAGGCGTAACCCACAGGCCCTGCCCCTTGTTTTTGTGGTTGTAGACGGTGCCTGACACTTTGATCATGTCATTGATCGGGGTTTCGTAGCTGAGCGCCATCAGGTCGTCGTCGCGCACGCCCGCACCATAGTAATAGGCATCATCCACGGTCAGGCCGTTCGGGATAGTCTTGCCATTCTGATAGGCGTCGGCGACTTTCACGGCCAGCGCATAGTTCGGCTGGAAGTTATCCCAGTCGCGGCCCAGACGTCCGATCATTTCGAACGACATGTCCTGATAGTCCTGCTCACGGCGTTCGGAGTGGTTAATGAAGCCGGTCAGCTCGCCTTCGCCCAGCGGCAGCACGGCCTTGGCGCTGATCTGCTGCTGCTTCTGCTCGCCGCCGCCCTTCCACTTGTCGGACTTCTGATCGGCCACCGACACAAAGGCGCGCAGGCCACCGAGGTTGTCGAGCGTGCCGGTTTCAAAACGGCCATAGAGGCGGTGCATCGAGTCCGAACCGACCGTGCCGACCAGCTCACCGCCCATGGTCTGGGCCGGGTCGCGCGAGAAGAATTGCAGCGTGCCGCCGAGGTTGGAGGTCGAGGCGGTCGAAAGCGCACCGGCGCCCTGCATCAGGTCCACGCGGGCCACGTCTTCGGAGATGATGGCGCGCGAAATGTGCAGGCCGTTGTGGTTGCCGTAGGACATGTCGCCCAGCGGCACGCCATCCAGCGTGAAGCCGAGTTGGTTCTGGTTGAAGCCACGCAGCGTGATGCGCGTGGACCATTCATAGGCCCCGAAGGCGTCGGCCGACTGGAAGGACACGCCCGGCAGCTTGTCGATGGCCTTCAGCGGCGAGGTGCCGGCGGCTTCGAGCGACAGTTCGCTGCCCTTCAGCGTCTGAAGCTGACGGCTCTGACCCTGACCATAGACGATGACTTCGGTGATTGCTTCGGCCGGAGCCGCGACGGCCTCCGCCTTGGGCGCTTCCGCGGCCAGAACCGGCGCGGCAGCAAACAGAAGGGCCAGGGCGGTCCCGGCTTGCAGATAGGCTTTCATACTCAAATCCCCAATGGGCGTCCACACGACGCCACTGGGGAAGGCAGCTACGCGGCCATGATGACACCCGCTTAAACAAACGGCGACACAGCCATGTCAGCCGTGTCGCCGTTTTGTGACGGGGATTTTTCGCAACAGTGGGAAATGAGGCTAAGGGTGTGGTGGCGATTTAATCTTCGCGATCTTTCTCCTCCCCATTTTCTGGGGAGGTGCCGAGTTTACGAGGCGGAGGGGTATCTTGACGGGTAAGTGTACCCCTCCGTCTGCTCGCTACGCTCGCTGCCCATCGCTTGCGAAAGCTATACTTTCGCTACGCTATACCCCACAGGTGGGGAGGAGAAAGCAGCCGCGTTAACGCTTAAATCGTCGCCATAGCTTAGGCCGGGAACCACTTGCGCGTCTTGGAATAGGCCAGATAGCCGATATTGGCCCCCAGACGGAAACCAACGCCGGCGCGGATCGGGGCCACGATGGTGTCGTCGGACTGCTGATAATTGACGCCGAGGCCACCGATAAAATAGGCCGAGCCATCGACGCCGGGGAAGCGCTGATAGATTTTCTCAACGTCATAAAGGCCATAGACCAGCGAGAAGACGCGCGAAGCGTTGCCGCCGGTATCGAAACCGACCGACGGGCCGCGCCAGAAGATTTTCTGCGGGCTGGGCAAGGCCTTCATATGGACCAGACCCTTGCCATAGCGCAGACCGACGGCAATGGCCCCGGAGACTTCCTCACCGGCGATATAGGCGGTGGGGCGGTCGCCATAGTCGGAGAAGATTTTTTCGATGGCTCCGCCCAGCGCTTCGACCGTGACGCCGAGGAAGTCGGACCCGGCGCGCAGGATTTCATCGCGCTGATAGCCTTCGGCGGTGCGGCTGGGAGACGCCGAGGAGGATGACGCGGCACCGGTCTGGGCCAGGGCCTGAAGCGGCGAAGCGATCAGCGGGGTGGCGGCCGTAGCGGCGGCGCCCATCAGAAAATGGCGGCGTTCCATGACGCAAGAGACTCCGTCGAAAATAAGCGTAAGGCTTTTATTAACCCTGAAGGGGTGACCAAATCCTTACCGGGGGCTTCAGTCAGGGTTCATCTATCCCCCTATTGCATGTCTGAAATAGGGCTTGATCTAATCATCCCAGCCCTGACGGCACTTCTTCTTGCCGGAGACCATATCGCGCAGGCCGGGATAGGCCCCGCGCCCTTCGCGGTACTTCTGCCATTCGCGTTCGCGCGCCGCCAGACACAGTTGCGTCGGGCGGGTTTCCGGCGGTTTGAGCGGCAACACGACCTCTTTGGGCGGGCTGACGGGGCAGTCCTTGCCCAATGGTCGGCCCTCATTGCGCTGCTGGATGCAGAATTGCCGCTTGTTCAGGGCGCGCGTCGCTGCGGCCCGACCCGCATCGCCGCCTTCGGCATAGGCGCGCGGTGTGACGCCGGTGCCGGTTTCGGTCGTTGAAGGCGGTGCGGATGGCTTTTCAATGATGGATGGCGGAGTCTGAATCTGGGGCACAGGCGTGCGCGGCACTGGCGGCGTGGGGGCGGATAACGAACGGCGCGGCGTGGGGTCGGCAGGCGTCGGGGCGGGCGCAGCCTCAGCTTGCGGTTCTGGCCGGGCCATAACCGGCATGGGCCACAGCTCAATCTCCGTCGGCGGCGACTCCGGCACGGCCATCACAGGCGTCAGCCAGACCACCAAAAAGCCAGCCAGCGCGTGCAGGGCCAAAGCCACCGCTACCGCCCAGCCCCACCGTCCTGCGCGGTTACGCACCCTGCTCTGCCCGTCTGCCATACCCGCATTGATCACGCCGTCGTGTCGGGATTACGGCGTCAGTGGGGCGGCAATGGGCGCTTTCACGACAAGGTGTACATGTGGCCCGCCAAAAAAGGCGTAAACTCTCTCCGTTGTGTCGAAAGGAGGTGAGCCAAGATGCGCGCCTTTAAGATCAACCCGGACGACCTGATGGACAAGATATTTCCGATGGTCATTGCCGGGGCCATGCTGGCGGCCTTTGTTGCCGCCATTTTCTCCGCCTTCTGAACATCTCCGGCTGTCAGGCCTGTGACGAGGCCTCATTCCAGGCTTTCAGCGTGCGTTTCTTCACCTGTGCGCGCCACACCCGCTCGATATTGGCTTTCACCCAGTCCACATCGACGCGGGCGGGGCGCGCCAGTATGAGCGGCCACGGCCGATGATGGTCCGTGGTGAAAAATGTGTCGGGATCGACCTCCAGCAGAAAGTCGCGCTCCTCAAACGACACCTTGAACACCGGCGCATCGTGCGTCGGATTCCAGAAGAGGATCACCTTGCCATTGACCTTGAACGACCGAGCGTCCCAGGACGTCGTTTCTTCGGTGTCCGGATAGGCCAGAACAATCTCTTTCACCCGTTCAAACGTCAGCATACCGCCCTCCTGCTTGTCTGATCACGAAGCTTAACAGGTTTTGGCGCGATTGCTTACCGGATGTGATGGAACTGCGACATATCGACCCCTAACCTTTTTCGCACTCGCAACATATATAGTCGTCGTTAACACAAGGAGAGTATCAGATGACCCTGATCAAGTTGAGCGACACGTTCGGTATGGTTGGCAACCTGTTGTTTGCCGGTATCCTGCCTATGGCAGCCCTGATTGCAGCGGCCAGCCTGCTGTAACTCTTTCTACGAAAACTACGAAAAAAGGCGGCCCGACACGAAAAATGTCAGACCGCTTTTTTCGTGCCTCATCCCTGACGTGCGACCCACGCCTTCATCGCCGCCGTCAGGAAATCGGCGAAGCCCGGCGACAGGGCCTCATAGCGGGCGACGAAATCCGGGTGCGACAGGTACATATCGGCAAGCCCGGCATAGGCCGGCGGCGGACAGGGCCGGTTCCACATGCGCGCCACCCATTGATTATGCGCCTGAACCAGCGGGTCGAGCAGAGGCGATTGCGGGCGCAGACCGTGGCGGAAGGCATCGACCAGATCGCTTTCAAGGCTTTGCAGCTGCGCCATCACCGCCGCCTGCCCCGCCTCGCCCAAAGCCCCTGTATGCTGACGCGAGGCGTCAATCGGCGCCTGCATATCCGCGCCATAACGCTCAATCAGCCAGGCCTCATATTCCGCCTGCCGCTCGGCAGAGGGCCAGCCATAGAGGGCGTCCGGGCTCAGTTCGTCATGGGCCAGCCCCTGAAGGGTGGCGTCAATAACCCCGATCAGCCCCTTGAAGCGCTCCAGCTCGGCCTCCAGCCGCGCCCGGTGCGCCTTCAGTGCGGCGGCCACATCGAAATCCCGCCGATCCAGCACCGCGCCGATGTCTTCGAGGCTCAGACCCATTTCGCGGTACAGCAGGATCTGTTGCAGGCGCAGCCATTGCGGTCGCTGGAAATAGCGATAGCCGTTGTCGCCGACATAGGCGGGTTTCAGCAGGCCGATCTCATCATAATGGTGCAGGGTACGCACCGAGACACGGGCCAGATCGGAAAATTGTTTGACAGTATAGGCGCTCATGGACACTCCTTTCAGCTACAGATTAGCCCTGCGCCCTCACGCAAGGTGAGGGTCAAGCGCCCTTCGCATTGACGCACCGGTCAGGCCGGTGATGATGTCCGCACAACATACGAACAAGACGACCGGAGCGAAACATGACCCCTATTGACCGCCGCGCCCTGCTGGGCGGAATCGCCGCCGGTACGGGGCTTGTGAGCCTGCCCGCCTCTGCCGCCGCGTCGGGCACGATGTGGGTGGGCGCGTGGGCCTCGTCGCAGATGGTGCCCAATCCGGACACCACCCTGCCGCCGGAAATCGCCTCCGACGTGACCATCCGTCAGATCGTGCGTTTGACTCAGGGCGGCTCGGCCTTCCGCGTGCGCCTGTCCAATGTCTTCGGCACCAAGCCGCTGAAGATCGGCGCGGCCCATGCGGCGATTTCGGCGGATCAGATGACCTCGCGCATAGACCCGGCCACTGCGCGCGGCCTGACCTTTGGCGGGCGCACGGCGATCACGATCCCTGCCGGGGCCGAGTATGTGTCCGATCCTGTCGTCATGACCGTCAAGGCGTTCACAGACCTGACCCTGTCGCTGTACCTGCCCGAAGCCGCCTCACCGCAAACCAGCCACCCCGGCGCGCGCATGGCCTCCTATTTCGCCAGGGGCAACCGTGTGGCAGAGGCGTCTTTGGACGGCGCGAAGACGATGGAGCGTTGGTTCCATATTTCGGGCGTCGATGTCAAAGCGCCAAGGGGGGCGGCCTCGATTGTGGCTCTGGGCGACTCCATCACCGATGGCTATGGCGTCAAGCCGGGCATGAATGCACGCTGGACCGACCAGCTGGCGCGGCGGCTTCAGGCCGATGCGCGCACGCGGCACCTGTCGGTGCTCAATGCCGGGATTGGCGGCGGGCGCATACTGAATGACGGCTCAGGCCCCAATGCTATGGCGCGGTTTGAGCGCGATGTGCTGAGCCAGACGGGGGTGAAGTTTCTGGTCATCCTCGAAGGGGTCAACGACCTCGGCACCCTGACCAAGGACGCCCCGGTGAGCGCCGCCGCCCACGCGCAACTGATCGAAGACATGATCACCGCCTATCAGCAGATGATCCGCCGGGCGCGGGAACGCGGCATCACCGTAATTGGCGCGACCATCCTGCCCTTTATGGGCTTTTCGCTCTATCACCCCGATGCGCAGAACGAGGCCGACCGTCAGGCGGTCAATCGCTGGATACGAACCTCAGGGGCGTTTGATGCGGTGATCGACTTCGACCGGATCATGGCCGATAGGGCGGACCCAACGCGCCTTAAACCCGACTACGATTCCGGCGACCATATCCACCCGTCGATCGCGGGCTATAAGGTGATGGGCGATGCGGTGGATTTGCGGCTGCTTTTATAGCGAATAGCTAACCCCTTATCTATCGGCTTGTCGGACGGCGATAAGAAGATTACTCTCTAACCAGAAGCAGGTGAGGCCCTTAGGCCCCACCCTCTTCGGTTTTACTATGTCTCGGCTTCCTTCTTATCGCGTCCGCAAAAACCAGATACAGAAGGTAAGCCGGGATGTATATATCTCCGAAGTCAAGGATATGGATATGCACCATGTCCATTTCTCCAAAGTAAATCAGCACTTTTTACTGACGTCTCATTGTGACAAGCATAAAGGCTCGGTCAACGAGGATATTTGCTGTTTCATAAGGATATTTCTGTTGACTCTGATAACCTATTCCCCGGTCGTGAAAAAAGGCTGTTCTGTTCAGACGTTGTCTTTTTGACGTTAGCGTTAAAATGTCTTTTTGGACGAATTTTTTTATTAAAATTACCCAAGGCTTCTTGATCCAAAGCGAATCACTTTTTCAAAGAAACCCAAATAGGGTTGAACCTATCTAAGCTGGTTTCAGCAGCCTCATACGGTCGCCTAATCCAACACGTTAGGGAGGTATCATCAAATCGAATGAATAGATTTCCGGGTGCAGGGGCCGTGCCCCTGCCCTCTTCCCCCGTCTTGCGGTTCATGCTATCGCCCCCGCATGACCGAACTGTCCCAAATTCGTAACTTTTCCATCGTCGCCCATATCGACCACGGCAAGTCC
>NZ_JAIXSV010000308.1 GCF_027484505.1 Asticcacaulis sp. | reverse complement strand
CCCCCTTTTGCAGCAGTTCGATGCTGATGCCGTCCGGAGAGCGCACAAAGGCCATATTGCCATCGCGCGGTGGGCGGTTGATCACCACGCCCATATCCATCAGATGCTGACAGGCGGCATAGATGTCATCGACCTCATAGGCCAGGTGCCCGAAATTACGCCCGCCCGTATAGTCTTCGACATTACCGTTTTCGTCCGGCCAGTTATAGGTCAGCTCGACATGCGGCGCGGCACGATCACCGCCATTGACGGTCGCAGTGGCCGAATCGAGCGGCGCGGCCAGAAAGACCAGCGTAAAGCGTCCCTTTTCGCTCGCCGTGCGGCGCACTTCGAACAGACCCAGACCGCGGCAATAGAAATCGAGCGCCGCGTCCAGATCCTTCACACGGACCATCGTGTGAAGGTATCTCATCAATGATCGCCTTCTGGTCGCGGGGCCGGGCTCAGATATTCGTGCGCGTGGTCCTTATGAACGAACTTGCGGTCGCAATATCCGCATTCGACTTCGCCATTGGCCCCCAGCTCCAGATAGACCAGCGGGTGACCCAGCGCGCCACCGCCGCCATTGCAGGCGACCTTGTGACCATCGACATAGATGACTTCGGGAGGAGGAACGGTGCTCATAGACATAAGGCCCAGCTAACTCAGGGAGATCAGGCCAAGCCTTACTGAAAGCCGCGCCGCGCGTCAAATGAACAAAGCCCCTCCGCCGAGGTTCAGCGAAGGGGCAGGTGGAAAAGGCGTCATTTCTGTCAGAGGGTGACGCCCCTACTCGTACCCGTGGGCCGCCTCATTGATGGTCAGGGTCGGCATACGGGTGAAATCAACCTCGACCGGCTGGGCCAGCTTGAGCTGATAGGTCCGCAAGACGTGTTCAAGGCGACGGCGGGCTTCCTGCGTGGCGGCCGCATCCGCATTGAGGTTCAGCGGCGCGAGGCAGAAGTCGATAATGGCATCAGGCCGGGTGTAGGCGTTCATGGCAATACTCCTTTACTCTGCGGGTTTTACTCTGCGGGCTCAGCCTGAAACTGAGCGGTTTCGGTCGAGTCCTTCAGCGCCGTGGTCGAGGACTGACCATTGGTGATGGTCATGGCGATCTTGTCGAAATAGCCGGTGCCGACCTCGCGCTGATGGCGGGTAGCGGTGTAGCCTGCCGCCTCATTGGCAAATTCGCGCTGCTGAAGCTCGGAATAGGCCGCCATGCCGCGATCACGATAACCCGACGCCAGCTCGAACATCCCGTTATTCAGCGAGTGGAAGCCGGCCAGGGTCACGAACTGGAACTTGTAGCCCATAGCCCCTAACTCGCGCTGGAACCTGGCGATCGTCGCCTCGTCCAGCCTGGCCTTCCAGTTGAAGGACGGCGAGCAGTTATAGGCCAGCAGCTTGCCCGGATGGACCTTGTGCACGGCCTCGGCAAAGCGGCGCGCGTCGTCGAGGTCCGGGTGCGAGGTTTCCCACCACAAAAGGTCGGCGTATTTGGCATAGGCCAGACCGCGCGCGATGCAGTGATCGAGCCCCGTCCCGGCCTTCAGGCGGAAGAAGCCTTCCGGCGTGCGGCTGTCGCGGTCGATGAACGGATGGTCGCGCTCATCAATATCAGACGTGATCAGTTGCGCCGACTCGGCATCGGTACGCGCCACGGTGAGCGTCGGCACCCCCATCACATCGGCCGCCAGACGCGCCGCGATCAGGTTGCGCTCATGCGCCTGAGTGGGGATCAGCACCTTGCCACCGAGATGGCCGCACTTCTTTTCCGAAGCGAGCTGATCCTCGAAATGCACGCCCGCCGCCCCAGCCTCGATAAAGGCCTTCATGATCTCAAAGCTGTTGAGCGGCCCGCCGAAACCGGCTTCGGCATCGGCGACGATGGGCGCGAACCAGTCGCGCTTGGCCCCGCCTTCAGAATGCTCGATCTGATCGGCGCGCTGAAGCGTGCGGTTAATACGGCGGCACAGCTCCGGGGCGGCATTGGCCGGGTAAAGCGACTGATCCGGATACATGGCCGAAGCGGTGTTGGCATCCGCCGCCACCTGCCAGCCGGAGAGATAGATGGCCTTAAGGCCGGCGCGCACCATCTGCATGGCCTGATTGCCGGTGACAGCCCCCAGCGCATTGATAAAGGGCTCTTCGTGCAGAAGTTGCCACAGGCGGTTGGCCCCGCGCTCGGCCAGCGTATTGTGCACAAGGACCGAACCCCGCAGCTTTTCGACCTCCTGCGGCGTGTACGGACGGGTAATGCCGTCGAAGCGCCCCTTGGGGGCATTGGGCACCAGTTGCTCGAAAGTGGTCATGACAGGGTCTCCGTATCCCGACGCTCAGGCCGGGGGGTGGTGGGATTGAGGCTTTCGCGGTGAGCCATCAGGGCGGCCTGACGCGACAGGACGGCCGCCGCGCCGAACGAGGACGCATAGACGGTCACAAGGTCGAACGGGCTCAGAAACGGTGTGAAGATGGGTGAATTTGTCATAATACGTCTCCTTTCCGGCGGCAGGGCCGCGCTGTTGATGAGACGATTAAGCGCTGAAAATAAGCGAAATAGTAGGGATGGGTGGGTAAATGCCGCGTCATTTGGCAAAACGCGACCTTGTTCGTTTTGTAAATTTGTGACTAAATGACTCGCAAAATCACACTTGCGCAGGCCGCCATGAACTTACGCGATATCATTCAAAAGGAATGGGGCTGGCTTGGTTTCGAAGCCGATCGAGTGCTGGAGGTAAACGCCTTCGGCAATGTTCTGTTTAGCTCCATGGATGGTCAATTCTGGAGGATATGCCCCGAAGACCTCTTGTGCGAACCCATTGCCAGTGGTGATGCAGATTACAGGCTATTGTTACAGGACGCGGATTTTCAGGTGGATTGGAAAATGGAATGCTTGGTCGAAATGGCACGCGATACCATCGGCGATCTGCATGAGGGCTATAGCTACTGTCTTAAGCTCTGGGCACCTTTGGGCGGCGAATATGTAGCGGACAATATAGCTCAAGCCCCCACTGATCAGGTGATTGCTTCGGCGGGTCATGTCGCTTTTCAGATTAAAGAGGCACCGGATGGCGGGCAAATTCAGTTGACGGTCGCGGACTAGGCCATGTCCGAACTTGATCGCAAACTCTTCCTGGGTGGCCGCCTCAAACGCCTGCGGCACGACCTGAGTCTGACCCAGACGCGCATGGCCGAAGACCTCGGCGTGTCGCCCTCCTATCTCAACCATCTGGAGCGCAATCAGCGCCCGGTGACGGCGCAGGTACTGCTGAAGCTGGCCTCGACCTACGACCTCGATATGCGCAGCTTCACCTCGGAGGCCGACCCGTCGGGTGAGGCCGATCTGGCCGAGGTGCTGAGCGATCCGTTGTTCAGGGACCTGCACGCGCCGCGCCGCGAAATCGCTGATCTGGTCGCCGCCTCCCCGACCGTAGCCGAGGCCATGCTGCGGCTTTACCGCGCCTATAAGGAGCGCAAGGTGCGTGAGGTGATCGACCTCAGTTCAGCGGAAATCCTCAACGAACACTCGCCCGCCGACTGGACCCGCGATCAGGTGCAGGCGGCCAACAACTACTTCCCGGACTTCGATGAGCGCGGGGAGGCTTTGTTCGAGGCGCTGGGCGCTGATCCCCACACGCTTGAAGCTGCCGCCGAACGCCGGTTGCAAAGCGAGTTCGGCATCGGGGTGCGCTTCATGCCCGCCTCGGTCATGCTGATCTATCAGCGGCGCTACGATCCGCACCGGCGTCGGCTGATGCTGTCAGAGACGCTGGCCCCCTCCTCGCGCGCCTTCGCCATTGTCTATCAACTGGCCTTGTCTTTGTATGGCAATGAGCTGAATGCGCGCGTCGAACGCGCCAAGGCCCCGGACCTCGCCTCGGCGCGCCTTTTCAAGATTGCGTTGCTGAATTATCTGACCGCCGCGACCCTGATGCCCTATGGCCGCTTTCATGACGCGGCCGAAGCCTGCGGCTACGATCTGGAGCTGCTGCGCGCCCCGTTCGGCGTCAGCTTTGAACAGGCGGCGCACCGCCTGACCACCCTGTCGCAGCCGGGCCGCCGCGGCGTGCCATTCTTCATGATGCGGATAGATTCGGCGGGCAATGTCTCCAAACGCTTTGCGGCGGGAAAATTTCCCTTTTCGCGCTTTGGCGGGGCCTGCCCGCGCTGGAACCTGCATCAGGCGTTTCAGTCGCCGGGACGTGTGCTGACCCAGGTGATCGAAACCCCGGATAAGGGACGCTATTTCACCCTGGCGCGCACGCTCGACCGGGGCCTGCGCGGCTGGGACGGCGGGGCCTATAGCGAGCAGGCGCTGGGGCTCGGCTGTGAGTTGAAATACGCCGAAAAGCTGGTCTATGCGAAGGGGCTCGACCTCAACAATCCGGCGGCGGTCGAAACCGGCCCTATGTGCCGGTTATGCGAGCGCCCCAACTGCCGCGAACGTGCCGCCCCGCCGGTGACCAAGACCTTGTCCGTCGATGAATGGATCAAGTCAGCCACAGCATTTCCGTTTGCAGGGTAAGCCACCCCTGCGAACTTGCTATGTGGGAAGGTTTGATGCGGTAGAGGGCTGGTCACACCCTTTCTATACCTCCCCAACTTGTTGGGGAGCCGGGCGGCCGGTGCCGGGGACCGCACGAGCCGCGTTTACGCGGTGAGATGCGGTGGTGGGGGTTCTTAACAAGGTTCAATAGATCGAGCGGGTGGACATATAGCAAAGACACCCCACCACCGTCTTCGCTACGCTCGACGGTCCCCCTTGTAAGTTCCTGAGCGCGGCCTGTGATAAGTTAGGCTGTGGCAGCGCGCGGCAGGCCGTGTCCCCCATGGGTTAGAAGCCCGCTGGGAGCTGGGTCGTCGCGCGTTCGT
>NZ_JAIXSV010000053.1 GCF_027484505.1 Asticcacaulis sp. | reverse complement strand
GTAATCGGAATGCTAACCCTTTTGTGTCAGGGTAGACACAAAAGAACGCTGGGTATGGTGCGGGAGACGATATGAACGGGCTGAGCGTAGAGATAACGACCCCCGCGCAGCTATCCGACGCAGATCGTCATCTGTGGGCCGAAGCCGTGTCTCTCAATCCGGCCCTCGACAGTCCCTATTGCACGCTGGCCTATGTCGAGGCTCTGTTCCCGGTTGTGCCTCAGGCGCGCCTTATCCGCATCCGGCGCAACGATCGCACCCTGGGCTTCCTGCCGCTACAAATGCGCGGTCGCGTGGCGCAACCGCTGGGCGCGCCCCTGACCGATTTCCATAGTCTGATCACGCTGCCCGATGTGAGCATTGACCTGCGCGCTGTACTTCGGGCGCTGGATCTGCACCGTTTCGAAGTCGGCGGCTGGTTAGGCGCAGACAGCGCCTTCACTGCGGGCGAGGTACGTGAGCGGCTGTATGCCGATCTGTCGGGCGGGTTTGACGGCTATTATACCGAACAACGAAACCAGCAGAAAAAGTTTTTCCGTAACGCGGAACGCTGCCGTCGTAATCTGGACGCCGCTTATCCGGAACTGGGGTTTTCGTGGGAAGCCGCGTCCGAGGCCATTATCGATTGGGTGATTGCCCGCAAGCGCGATCAGTACGCCCGCACCGGCCTGCACGATGTGTTTGCCTGCGGCTGGACCCGTGAGGTGCTGTACGCCCTGGCTCAGCACAAGGACAGCGAGCTGCGGCTGATGGCGGGCGTTTATCGGGATGGCACGGACATTATCGCCGCCGAGATCGGCCTGTGTACCCCGGACGACCTGCACCTGTGGTTCCCGGCCTATGACCGCAGCGCGGCGCGCCACAGCCCCGGTATCCTTTTGTCGCTCGATATACTGAAGGCCGCCGCGTCTGAGGGCATCCAGAGCGTGGATTTCGGCTGTGCGGATGAACCCTACAAGCTGTCCATGACCACGCACAAAACGTCCTGCTATGCCGGCTATGTGGTCAGCCAAAAGTCCATTGAGCTTCCTGCACGCTTTGACCCCTTCCTCAAACCGCGGCTGATGATCATGCGCGCCTGCGAAGTGCATCTTGGCGGTCAGGTCCGAGCTGGATGGCAACTGGGGCGTCGCCTCGTGACCCGGACACGTGTGGGGTTTGTGACCTTCCTGAGCCTTCTGGGGGCCATGGCCGCCGCCATGCTGGTCGCCGAAGCGATGTGATAGGTTTATCAAGGACTCTGTGCAGGACGCCCGAAGTCTTTGATTAAGGCACAACTAACAAAATTTTTGCGACTTTGAAGACCGAAGACTTCACGCCCTTACGGCGAAATCATAGTCTCCCGGTCCGGCCTCGATAACCATTCGGCCGTTAACAATGCCCAATGACTGTGACGCTAGAGCCTTGCCGTTTTCGCGGATATCCGTCCGGTTCGTCGCAGGTAAATGAACTTCGGCGCGGGTGTTGGGCGGCACACTGAGCTTGAGCCTGAATTGACCCTCCGGATTCAGGGTCCAGTCGGTTGAAATACGCCCGGACACGGCGTCATACTGCGCACCTCCGGAAGCGACGCGGCGATCAAGTACAGGATTGAATCGAAAACGCCGGAAGCCCGGTTCGATCGGATCAATTCCAGCTATTCGGCGATACACAAAGCCGATAACGGCCCCAAGCGCATAGTGGTTGAAGGAGTTCATTGAGATGTCGCCAGCGTCTCCATTCCAGCGCTCCCAGGTCGTCGTCGCCCCCTTCATGACCATATAGCCCCAGGATGGATATTCTGTGCGTAGCAAGAGGTCATACACCAGTGCCGCATAGCCATGGTCGGCCAGCACATCGAGGCTGTGAGGTGTGCCGAGGAAGCCTGTAGTGAGTAACCGGCCCCGGCTTACAATGCTATCATGCAGTTTTCTGGCTACCTCGGCACGCAATTGCGGCGGCACGAGATTATAGCGCAGCGCCAAGATATAACCCGTCTGAGAGCCATTGCCGACGGTCGCGTCGGAATGAATAAAGGCTTTGGCGAAGGCAGTGTCGATCTTTTCCGCCAAACGCGTATAGTCCTCGACAGCCTTTTGGCGTTTTGTTGCCTTCGCCATATCCAACATGGCAAGTGTCGAATGCTTCCACATGGCCGTCCCGATCAGGTCGGGTGGCGTCGT
This sequence comes from Asticcacaulis sp., assembly GCF_027484505.1. Taxonomy (GTDB): domain Bacteria; phylum Pseudomonadota; class Alphaproteobacteria; order Caulobacterales; family Caulobacteraceae; genus Asticcacaulis. The sequence goes on along the minus strand of NZ_JAIXSV010000053.1, from coordinate 21,795 downwards.
ATGATCGCCGGGCCAGCGAGAATCTAGCGCCAGCCAGTCTCCGAAATCCCAGCCGTGCCCCTTACTCCAGATGCCGTCGTCGCTAAGGGCAGCGATATAACCAATATAGGCGGACATAGCCTCCCAGTTCTGGTTGATAACCTCCGTGTCCCCGTACCGTTGCCACGTGGTCCAAGGCAGGATGACACCGGCATCCGCCCACCCAGGCGAGGCCTCGTTAGGGGCAGTATCGCGCATGCTGTTAGGCGCGATAAAGGCAAAAGCCCCGTTCGGCCACTGGGCATCACGTACGTCAGCCATCCAGCGCTGCGTAAAGGTGCTGACATCCATATTGAAAGCCGCCGCATCCCAAAAGACGTGTGCATCCCCCATCCATCCCAAGCGTTCGTCGCGTTGAGGACAGTCCGTCGGAATGCCCATAAAATTAGATTTCTGACTCCACAGGCTGTTTTGCCATAGGGTCTGAATAATCGGATGGCCGATGCGCAGATGCCCGGTTCTGGATGTGTCGCTGTGGATGACGACGCCCACAACGTCATCAGGTGCCGGCGCGTTTGATAGGCCTGAGATTTCGACATATCGAAAGCCATGATAGGTGAAGCGCGGCTCCCAGACTTCACCCGCCGGATCGCCCTTCAGCACATAGGTATCTGTGGCAAGTGCGGCTCTCAGATTGGCCTGATCAATACTGCCATCGGATTTCAGTATTTCGGCAAACTTCAAAGTTACCTTTTGCCCGGCGATGCCCTTGACCCTGATTTTCGCGAAGCCCGCAAAGTTCTGGCCAAAATCAACAATCCAGCTCCCGTTGACAGCTTTAAGGGATTTAGCCTTCAGCAGACTCATGCGTCGTATTGGCGGGCTTAAGGTCGGCTGAAGCTTTCCGGTCACCGGCGGGGCAATCGCCACAGGCGACCACCTCGCGTCCGTCTGAAACCCCGGCGCGGCCCAACCAGGCTGTTCACGACGTGCATCATAGTCTTCGCCGTCATATATGTCCGAATTGAGGACAGGAGAGGCACTGATCATCCAGCTCTGATCCGTGACGACGCGCTCAACCCCACCGCCTGTGTAGGTCAGTTCCAGCTGAGCCATAAAGCGCAGGGGCGGATTGCCAAAAGCAAAGCGACCCTGAGGTGACGTATAGCTGCCATACCAGCCATCGGCGACCATGGCACCGATAACATTTGCCCCGCGTCCGACCATCTTTGTCACATCAAAGACGCGGTAAAGGATGCGTTTGGAGAAATCCATGGATTCGGGGGCCAGCAGGGCATCGCCGACCCGCTTGCCATTGATATAGGCCTCGTAGGCGCCCAAGGCCGTCACATACAGACGCGCCTTAGCCACCGTTTCCGTGGCTGTAAAATCGCGGCGCATCAAAAAAGCGCCTTTACCCGGTAAAGGTTGATCTTCTCGCTCCGAACGTTTCACCATTGGCCATGCCGACGCATCAAAATCCGGCCGGGTCCAGCCTTCAGGTTTTTCTGAGGATGCACGGGCGGTAAGATCGTCAAAACGAACAACCCGACCGTCGCGCAACCGGGCACGCACCAACATGGCGCACTGGGGTTTTTCCCCTTTCAGACTTAGGGTCAGAACATGCGTTCCAGCTTTGAGTGTGCGTACCGTTTCGACCACACCTCGCGGCCCCCAGGCATTGGCAGGCCGAGGCGGTAGGTCAATAAGGCTGCCGTCAATTCTGGCCTCGTAAGAGGTAGAGGAAATCGTCAACACGGTGGTTTCGGCATCCGCCTCAAGATCAAAGACCAGCCTCACCTGACAGGACTTGTCTTTTGCAGGCGCATCAGCCGTAACCCAGAACAGACCGGCTTCGCGATCTCCGCGCATATCGGCATCTTCCGCGGCCAGCCACTCTGCCTGCCAGTCATCCGGTGAAAGCAGTGCCATCTCCCAGAAGGCGGGTTTGCTTGTCGTGACCCGTCCGTGACAGTCCCACGCCGTAACCCGCCAGACCGCCCTCTCGCGCGAGCTGAGTGGCTTTCCCGCATAGATGACGTCAAACGTCTGATCGCTTTCAACACGGCCGCTGTCCCAGAGATCGGCAAGGCCGGCCCGCAGGTTTGCGTCACTTGACGCGACCTCTACCCGCCAGGCGGTCTGCATCGTTCCCCGCCGTGCAGAAACGCACCGCCATGAGAGGCGAACATCCTGATTTTCCACACCCAACGGGTTGTCACACAGATTGGCCTTCAACCCCCTCAGGCGTAAGCCATCTCGCTTTTCAGCCGCAGACGCCGGAACGGCGAGTGCAGCGGTGGCCAGACCCGCGCCCTTCAATGCACCTGAAAGTGCCCCCCTACGAGTCAACATGGCGTGTTTCCTTTATTCTTCTATGTTCTTTTGTTTGAATACTGGGTTGTGTTGTCGTCAGGCAAGGTCCATTCACTCTGGAGTGGACAACTCGATCCTGTTCCGAAGTCCCCATAAGGCTTATGGACTTACCCCTGCGGAAGCAGATTGCAAAAAACCGGCAGGGCCGCCGCACCGATGGCGGTCTGAAACGCACCCAGCCGCGACGCCTCGACCACCGGCGCGCCCTCACCCAGCCGGATACCCTCAGCCAGCGCGTTCAGGATTGAGGGACTGAGGCGGCCCGTCAGGATGATGGCGTCGGGGCTGAGGAACGGACTGAGTTTGGCCAGACCCGCCGACAGACGCGCGGCTGCGCTGTGTGTCCAGTCCTCAATCACGCCCTGCGCCGCTTCGGGCAGGATATCGAGATCGCTAAGGTCGCCCACACCGAACCCGGCGGCGGTAAGGGTGTTCATCAGGTCGCGGCCATCCGGAGATTCCGCCTCGCTGAAAAACTGCCCGATCTGACCCGCCCCCGACATGCTTTGCCCCCCACGGAACGGACGCCCTTCGATAAACAGTGCACCTCCGATCTCAAGCCCGATATGCACGATCAGATAGGTCTGATAGCGCGCGCCAATGCCAAAGACGCGCTCACCGATGCCACAGGCCAGAGGTTCGGCTTCGATAAAGGCCGGGCCCTCCAGATTATTGGCGAAATAGCTGATCAGTTCCTCGCGACGATAGGCGAGATTCCACGCCCGCGCCTGTTCGGGCGGCAGGTCCGCCGGCACCCCGATCCCAAAGCCCAGTTGCCGCCAGCGCACGACGTGGCTCTTGCCATAGGCGCTTTCCAGTTGCTGCTGCACGGCCTCCAGCACGGCGCGCGGCGTCGGTTCGACCAGCGGCGTGCGCGTGCGACCGACCACCCGGCCGACCAGGTCCATCGCCACCAGATCGAGCGCCCCGGTCGTAAAGCCGATGCCGAAGGCATAGGCCGCACCTGAACGCAGCGACACCGGCTTTTGCGGCTGACCCCGCCGCCCGGTGTGCACATAGGCCCCGTTATCCTCTTCGACGAGCCCCCAATCCATAAGATCGCGCACCAGATTGGTCACCGCCGGGCGCGTATAGCCCGACGCTTCGGCTAAAGCGCCACGCGCTGCCGTCCCGTAGCGAACCAGCGCCTCAAGCACCTTGCGATGGCCGTGGGTCAGGTGCGGAAACATCTACACGTCCGAAAAGTCGATAACCCGGTAATCGCGGCCCAGCTTGTCCAGAAAGCGCCGGAAATCGGCCTGATCGAGCGCGGTCGTCGCCGTATTGATCAGCGGGTGAAAGTTGACGATCTCGGCTTCATAAAGCCGTTGATCAAGAATAAATCGGACCTTGTGCTCCGGGTCATTGATCAGGGCCAGCGCCGTGACCGAACCAGGCCGCACGCCCAGCGCCTGATACAAGCGCTCCTCAGAGCCGAAACTCAGACGCCCGGACCCGATGACCTTCGGCAGGGCTTTCAGATTGATCTGTGTCTGCTGTTCGGCGCTGATCAGCCACAATTGCCCCTTATCGTCCTTCAGGAACAGGTTTTTGGTATGGGCACCGGGCAGAGCGTCCTTGATCCCTTCGCCTTCACCGACGCGAAACACCGCCTCATGCGTGGTGGTCCGCGGCATCAGGCCCCAGCCGTTTAGGGCTTGAAGCAGGGTGCTTTGCGTATAAAAGCTGTTTTCGGTCATTCGTCGCGTTTACAGGAGCCCGAAGCGTAATGGAATTGGAATGTTTTGTCGTTCAGGCCGGCCCGCGTGAAATCATCCCCGGCCGCACCGACCGCGACTGGATGGATGCGTTTTCCAACCGCTTCCCCTATCGTTGCCTGCCGCTCACCATGGCCAATTCGACGGGGTGGGAGTTGCTGGTCCCCGAAGACATTACGATGGAATGGAACGGTGGCAAGCTGGCCAGCGACATCATGATCACCGGCGACCGCCCCGGCGCGCACGTCGAACACTTTGTGCAGAGCCATTTCAGTCAGGGCATCGTCACCTTCCATACGGGTTATCTGTTTCGCACACCGCCGGGCTTTGCCCTGTGGGCCACGGGCGCGCCGAACCACGTCAAGGACGGCATTGCGCCCCTGACCGGCCTGATCGAAACCGACTGGCTGCCGTTTCCCTTTACGATGAACTGGCGCTTTACGCGGCCGGGCGTCGTGCATTTCCAGAAGGGCGAACCCTTCTGCTTCATCAATGTCATCGAGCATCGCAAGACCGATGAGGTCCAGCCGGTGGTCAAGCCGATCGAGGCCGACCCGGACCTGCTGGAACAGTTCAAGGCGTGGTCGGAAAGCCGCGCCAAGTTTAATGAGAGCCTCGTCAACCGCGACCCGGCGGCCATCAAACAGGCCTGGCAGAAATTCTACCACAAGGGCGAGTTGCCGGATCAATCCGAAGCGCCGCAGGAGCATATGAACCGCCGCCGCGTGAACCCGGTGCGCTACGAAGGCATCGAGGAACCGAAATAAAAAAGGGAGCCTTTCGGCTCCCTTTTTTAGCGACGTTCCGTACCCGGACGAACGATGCGCGGGTCGAGGTTCTGTTTCACCTCTCGCGCGTCATAGGCATTGGGATCGTTCGGCTTTTCACCCTTGCCGAAGATGACCTCGGCGGAGGTTTCGTAGCGGTAGAAGGTCGTCTGATCCTCCTCCCACGCCCCCCAGGAGCCCCAGGCGCCGCGATAATAGCGGTAGTAGAAACCGCCATAGAGACGCGGGAACGGATCGCGATAGGTCGTGCTGGTCGTGCGATCTTCCTTGGTGTTGCGGCCCACCAGACTGAACCAGTCATAGCCATTTTCCAGCGCCAGCTCCGCCGCACGGTACAGCATATAGTCTTCGACTGTCTCACGCGAAGTCGAAGAATTGCCGGAGAATTTCAGGCGGTAGCGATTGGCTTCGATCCGCTGGTCGGAATAGCCACGGGCCAGAGACGAAGACGGATCACCCGTCACGGGCTGATAAGGGGTGGGGGTCGCACAGGCGGCCAGCGTTACCAGAGAGACGCCAAGTGCCGCCCCAATCATCATCTTACGCATGGTCTTAACACTCAACTCCCTGTGAAAAAGCCCCGATTGGCGAGGGAGTATTGAGCCTCCACTATCAAACGTCAATGTGGCTTTAATACGCCACACAGACCTGTACAGATCAGGCTTGCGGAGGCTTCGTTAATCAAACGAGGCGTGCGCACCCGGTTCACCCTTCAGCCAGTAGCCAGCAGCCTTGATCCCTTTCGGATTGAAGCCTTTGTCATGCAGGTGCGTCCGGACGGTTCGGGCCCACTGCGCCTCTCCGGCGACCCAAACCAGAATGTCCTCAGGCAGGGTCAGGGCGTCGATGGCGCTCAGCACATCATCGGCTTCAGCACGATAAAGCCAGCGAATATCTGCATCAGCTTTTGTGGTCCAGGTCTGACGCTCAGCCGCATTTTCGACCATGGCCAGCACCGTAATCGCCTGACCTGCCGGGGCGGTTTCCAGACGACGGCCGATGGCCGGTAAGGCTGTTTCATCCCCGATCAGCAGATAATGATCGAACACATCCGGCCACACCTGCGAACCGCGCGGGCCGCCAATGTGGAGCCTATCGCCGATCTTCGCTTGTAACGCCCATTGCGTGGCCGGACCCGCCGGTTCATGCAGGGCAAAATCAAGCGTCAACCGCCCCTTGCCCACATCAAAGGCGCGCGGCGTGTAATCGCGCATGATCGGCGTTTCCCCGCCCTGCGGATCGGAAAACAAGAGCTTCACATGATCATCAAAGCCCAGTGACTGAAACCCCTCCAGATCGCCACTGAGGACCAGACGCAGCATGTGCGGCGTCAGCAGGTGATGCTCAACCACCCGCAGTTCGCGGCGGCGCAGTTCAAAGCGAACGCGCAAAGGCGTGCGATTGTCTTCGGCCATCTCACGACCTCTCGATACGGCGGGCCAGATCATCGATACCATCGACAATGGCGTGCAGTTCGTCCTGCGTCAGCGGGCGGGCGGCGCGGTTGCGCAGAGCCGCCTTGAGATTGTCCATGGCGCGAAAGATCGGCGCGAAATCCGGACCTTCCGGCGCGCCTTCCGGGGCCTCGGCAAACAGACGCTCCACCTCTTCAGCACGTTCAGCCAGAAAGGCCGTACCCGCTTCGGTGATGGTGGCGACCTTGCGGCCTTCGGCATCGGGAGTGATGGTGATGAAGCCGCCGTCTTCCAGCCAGCTCAGGGCCGGATAGACAATGCCGGGCGACGGCGCGTACTGACCGTTGAAATGGTCTTCGATGGCACGGATCAGTTCATAGCCGTGACTGGGCTTGTCGCTGATCAGCCGGAGCAGCACCAGTCGCAGGCCGCCATGCCCGAAACCGCGACCACCACGTCCACCCCGGCCATGCCGACCGGGTCCGCGCTCACCAAACGGGCCGCCACGACCCTCTTCGGGCCAACCGCGATGATGACCACCACCCCGCCCGCGTCCAAAGGGAAAGTCCCTCATGAGTCAGATACCTTTCTGAGTGTGTATACCTATCAGGATCCACGGCGAGATCCGTGCGTCTCTGATATGTGTTTAGATATATCTGAATTGTGTTTGAAATAGGTCAAAAATATTTCAGGCCTGCTCGTGTCAACGAACAGGCCTGAAAAAGCATCCAACTTTTGGCGTATCAATTATCGGTCTGAGGTTCTGCCTCTGCCGGAACGACCACCTCATCCGGCGGTGAGATCACCACATAGCCTGCGCCGATATTCACCTCAGGTACGTTTTCGCGGGTAAACATCAGGAAATAGCTGGCGCCGCCTTTGGGCTGGATATCGAGCAGATCACCTGCGCCAAAATCCTCAACGCCTTTCAACCGTCCGATTACAGACCCGTCGGTGCCACGCACCTCAAGGCCAATCAGGTCGGTGATATAGAAATCGTCTTCGTCCTCGACCTCGGGCAGGTCTTCACGGCGCACATAGAGTTTCAGCCCCTTAAGCGCGTCGGCCTTGTCCTTGTCGCTGATGCCTTCGGCCTTGACGACCAGAGCGCCCTTATGGACGCGCGCCGCCGTAATAACCAGCGCGGGTTCACCGCGCGGGTTATACAGGGGATTATATTCCAGTACGCTCAGCGGATCGTCCATATGGCTGATCAGCTTGAATTCGCCGCGCACGCCGAAGCTGGCGGCGACCTGGGCCACGAAAACCAGTTCCGTCATCAGAGGATGCTTTGACCCGTGCTGGCCCAGTCAGCGAGGAAGGTTTCCAGACCCTTGTCGGTCAGGTCGTGCTGGAACATGGCCTTGATGACCGCTGGCGGCAGGGTGGCGCAATCGGCCCCGGCAATGGCGGCCTGAGCGACGTGGGTGGTGTTGCGCAGTGACGCGGCCAAGATGGCCGTTTCAAACTCATAGTTATCGAATACAGTGCGGATGTCGCGGATCAGTTGCATCCCGTCTTCGCCACGATCGTCCAGACGCCCGACGAAGGGCGACACGAAGGTGGCCCCGGCCTTGGCCGCCAAAAGCGCCTGCGTCACCGAGAAGCACAGGGTGACATTGGTCATCAGACCCTGATCGGAAAAGACGCGCGTAGCTTTCAGGCCATCGACGGTCAGCGGCACCTTGATCACCACATTGTCGGCGATCTTGGCCAGCTTTTCGCCCTCGGCCACCATCTGCTCGAATTCCGTAGCGGCAACTTCGGCGGAAACCGGACCGTCGATCATGGCGCAGATTTCCCTGGTGACCTCAAGGATATTGCGGCCAGACTTGGCGATCAGGGTGGGGTTGGTGGTCACGCCGTCGATCAGGCCCGTCTCATTGAGTTCGGCCAGAAGCGCGGTGTCGGCGGTGTCGGCAAAGATCAGCATGGTTTTTCCTTAGGCGTCTTTGTGTTTAGCGGCATTTGCGTGTATGAGGCCGCATTAATCCGTATAACAGAGCAAGTTCAAGTTTTTTTGCATGAGTAACGCCCCCGCCGCTTCTGACGCCCCCAAGGTCGGTTTTGTCTCGCTTGGCTGCCCCAAGGCGCTGGTCGATTCCGAACGCATACTGACGCGCCTGAAAGGCGAAGGCTATGCCACGGCGGCCGAATATGCCGGGGCCGATGTGGTGGTGGTCAATACCTGCGGCTTTCTGGATTCGGCGCGCGACGAAAGCCTGAACGCCATTGGTGAGGCTCTGGCCGAAAACGGCAAGGTAGTGGTGACCGGCTGTCTGGGGGCTGAGGCCGACCTGATCCGCGAACGCTTCCCCAATGTCGCTGCCGTCACCGGCGCGCATCAGTACGAAGAGGTGATGGAGGCGGTGCGCCGCATCGTCCCGGCCAAACCCGACCCCTTCCGCCCGTTAGTGCCCGAAAATGATCCGGGCGTAAGATTGACGCCCAAACACTATGCCTATCTGAAAATTTCCGAAGGCTGCGACCACCGCTGTTCCTTCTGCATTATCCCGTCTCTGCGTGGCGATCTGGCCTCGCGACCGGTCGATGAGGTCCTGCGCGAAGCTGAGGTTCTGGCGGCCAATGGTGTCAAGGAGCTGCTGGTCGTGTCGCAGGACACCTCCGCCTACGGGCTCGATATCCGCTACGCCGAGGGCCGCTGGCGCAATGACTATTACAAGGCCTCGTTCGAAGACCTGTCACGGGGACTGGGTGAGTTGGGCATCTGGGTGCGGATGCACTACGTCTATCCCTACCCGCACGTGAACAGCGTCATCCCGCTGATGGCCGAAGGCAGGATACTGCCCTATCTGGACATTCCGTTCCAGCACGCCAGCCCCAAGGTGCTGAAGGCCATGCGCCGCCCCGGCAATCAGGACAAGACGCTGGATCGCATCCTGAGCTGGCGCGAAATCTGTCCGGACCTGACCCTGCGTTCGACCTTTGTGGTTGGCTTCCCCGGTGAGACCGAGGCCGATTTCAACCTGCTGCTCGACTGGCTGGAAGCGGCGCAGATCGACCGCGTCGGCGCCTTTGCCTACGAAAACGTCGAAGGCGCGGCCGCGCGCGACCTGCCCGACCACGTGCCGGAAGAGGTCAAGCAGGACCGTCTGGCGCGTTTCATGGCGGTCGCCTCGCGCATCTCGGCGCAGAAGCTGCAAAACAAGGTCGGTCAGGTGGTCGATGTGCTGGTGGACGACATTCGCAGTGATGGTGTGGCTGTGGCCCGCACCAAGGGCGACGCCCCGGAAATCGACGGCCACATCTACCTGAAAGGCTTTACGGGCCTGAGCGCCGGTGACTATGCAAAAGCCAAGGTGACGCGCGCCGATGCCTACGACCTGTGGGGCGAGCCGGAAGGGCTGATCAAGCTCAACCGCGTCCCGACGGCGCGCCCGGCGGGCCGCACGCACCGCCTGATTTCACGGATTTAAAGTTCTACTGTTTCACGGCACCAGCCAGAAACCAAAGCGCGAAATGGGATGCGCAATGTCCTTCAGCGGCCAGCCCTGCTGTGCCGCGAGGGCCTTCAGCGTGCGGCGCGGGGCCAGCACCCAGCAGCGTTGCGACAGGTGCCAGCCGTCCTGACTGTGCGACTTCGGGATGAAGTAGAGGTCGTGGGCGTCCATTTCGATGCTGTCGATCTGATCGAGGCGTAAGACCTTGCCGTCAGGCGCGGTAAATTCGCGGCGTTCGGAATCATAGCTGAACAAGGGCTTGTTCAGCACGCTCAGGCTGATCATCCCAAACAACAGAAGGCCCAGCAGGACCAGACCGATCCCCTTGCCCTGCGTCACCATCAGCGCCGCCCAGAACGGCGCGATCAGCATCAGGGCGATGGTATAGGTGTTGAGCAGGGTGGCGCTCCAGCGCACCTCTATCACCGAGGTTTCAGGCGTTTCGTCAGAAGTCATACATCATGCCATATCCCGAAGTGACGCGGCATTCCACCCGCATTTTAGCCTCAGCACCTTGCGGGGGCGCGAACAAGCACGCATATCGGAAACGCGGAGGAAGCGATGTCCCGGTTTATAGTGTTCGACAGCCCGTTCCTGCTGGGGTTCGATGAGACCCGCAGCCTGATCGAGCGCGTCAGCCGCGCCTCTGACAACTACCCGCCCTATAATGTCGAAGCACTTTCGGCCAATCACCTGCGCCTGACCGTGGCGGTGGCGGGCTTCACCCCCGACACGCTGCGTCTCAGCCTGCAAGGGCCGCAACTGACGCTTCAGGCGTTTAAAGAGCCGGGCAAGGAGCCGTCGGAAACCACGCCGCGTGAATTTATCCATCGCGGCATCGCCCAGCGCGGCTTTACGCGCAGCTTTGTCGTGGGCGAAGGGTTCGAGGTCGAAGGCGCGGTAATGGAATACGGTCTGCTACATATCGACCTCAAACGACCGCACGCGCCGGAGGATGTGCGGATCATTCCAATTAAAACGAGATAATTTCACCTATGCGCATATGGTCGCACCAGCGAAAAACGCCTTGCGTGAGCTTGCGCCACCGAGTCATTACTTCCGGACAACCCGGAGTGTGCGTTGATGAACGGCCCGATTGCCACCCCTGCCCCCGCGCTGGATAGCGAAATCCTTGCGCGTATTCGCTGTCCTGATCTGCTGACGCGCATCGCCACGCCGGATCAGGCCGCCAGCCTGATCCACGACGGCATGACCATCGGCCTGAGCGGTTTCACCCGCGCCGGTGACGCCAAGGCCGTGCCTTTGGCTCTGGCCGAGCGCGCCAAAACCCACCCCATGAAGCTGACGGTCATCACCGGAGCGTCGCTGGGGCACAATACCGATAAACTCCTCTATGAGGCCGGGCTTCTGGCGCGGCGGATGCCGTTTCAGGTGGACGACACCCTGCGCGCCGCCATCAATCGCGGCGAGGTGATGTTTATCGATCAGCACCTGTCCGAAACGGTTGAGGCCCTGCGTTCGCGGCAGGTCGGCCCGGTCGATGTGGCGGTGATCGAGGCCGTGGCCATCACCGAAGACGGCGGCATCGTGCCCTCCACCTCGGTCGGCAACAGCGCCTCCTTCGCCATTCTGGCGCCTAAGGTGATCATCGAGCTGAATCTCACCTATTCGTCCGCCATGGAAGGGATGCACGACATCTACATCCCGGCCAAACGCCCGTCGCGCACGCCCGTGCCGGTCGTCACCTGCGACAGCCGCGTCGGCACGCCCTACATTCCCATCGACCCGGCAAAGATCGCTGCCATCGTCATTACGCGTGAGGCCGACAGCCCGGCCCGCGCCGCGACGCCCGATCCGGCGACCACCGCCATCGGCGCGCATCTGGTCGATTTTCTGCAAAACGAAGTGAAACAGGGCCGTCTGCCGCCGTCGCTCAACCCCATTCAGGCCGGCATCGGCGTCATCGCCAATGCGGTCCTAAGTGAGCTGAACCGGTCGGATTTCCATAATCTGCGTATGTATTCCGAAGTCTTGCAGGACTCGACCTTTGAGCTGATCGACTCCGGCAAGCTGCTCTATGCCTCCGGCTGTTCGGTGACGCTCAGCGCGCCGTGGGCGGAGCGCGTGTTCAATCACATTGAGGCCTATCGCGACCGCATCATCCTGCGACCGCAGGAAATTTCCAACCATCCGGAAGTCATCCGCCGCCTCGGCATCATCGCCATCAATACAGCGCTGGAATTCGACCTGTATGGCAATGTCAACTCGACCCATGTGGGCGGCACGCACATGATGAACGGCATTGGCGGCTCAGGCGATTTTGCGCGCAATGCCTATCTGTCGATCTTCGTCGCCAAGTCGCAGGCCAAGGGCGGGGCCATCTCCGCCGTCGTGCCGATGGTCAGCCACGTCGATCATACGGAACACGATGTCGATATACTGGTGACGGAAAACGGTCTGGCCGACCTGCGCGGTCTGGCCCCGCGTGAACGGGCACGGCAGGTCATCGCCCACTGCGCCCATGCCGATTATCGCGACCTGCTGAGCGACTATTTCGAGCGCGCCTGCCGCGAGCGCGGCGGACAGACCCCGCACCTGTTGTCTGAGGCCCTGAGCTGGCACGAACGCTACGTCCGCACGGGTCAGATGAAACCTTAATCCTGTGATTTAGGCCGCGTGGCTGGTTTCGGTGCGGTTGAGCAGCGCGTAGAGCGCGTCAGCCGTATCGACTTGACGCAGTTGCTCGCGCAGCTCCTTCTGCCGCAGGATGCGCGACACCTTGGCCAGGGCCCGCAGGTGTTCGGAACCCGCCTCTTCGGGCGCAAACAGGGCAAAGATCAGATCGACCGGCACATCGTCGATGGCCTCATAGCTGACCGGAGTTTCCAGACGGATAAAGGCACCGTGCATGCGGGTCAGGCCCGGCAAGGCCGCATGGGGCACGGCGACGCCCTGACCCACGCCGGTTGAACTCAGCTTTTCGCGCTCCAGCAGACCCTGAAGGATGGCATCAGCCTCAAGCCCATAGGCCCCAAGCGTCCGCTCCGCTACATCGGCGACGATCTGCAAGGCATGGCGCTTGGAATTGGCGCTTACCGGTCCGGCGACGCTGTTCCGGTCAAGCACTTCGGTGAGGAACATACCATATCCATCAAGTTTGCGGGCACAGGACCGATAGAGCCATGCGCGGTCATCCGCCGCTCAAACGGCGGTACGCAACCGCGCCAGCCCTTACAGACAGCGCCCACTCAAGTCAACTTCGGCTCTATGGCCTGTTTATGAAATTTTCGCGGCGGCGCGTCCAGCCAGAGCACGTTTCGATTGAATCCCATTGAAACGGGCTCTGGTTATTTCGCTTTGACGTGCATTCTATCCGAAAAGCAGGTCTCCCTTTTCGGAGTGGGCTTCAATGCGCCTTGCCGTTAAGTTTCGGCTTGGTGCGTTCCGGATCGATCCAGCCAATATTGCCGTCGGGGCGGCGGTAAAGCACCGACAGCCCGCCATGTCCTGCATTGCGGAACATGATGACCGGATAGTTGGAAAGCTCCAGCTCAGCCACCGCCTGAGACACGCTCAGCGTGCGGATGGCGGCTTCGGTTTCGGCAATGATCATCGGCTGGGGCGGGCTGTCGTGGTCCATGCCATCGTCCAGCTCAGGCTCATCGTCGATGAGGTCGCTGCCCTGAATGACGGTCAGCGGGGCCATTTCGTGCTTGGTCGGCGTATTGGTCGGATAATGGTCCTTCAGGCGGCGCTTATAGCGGCGAATACGCTTTTCCATGTGGTCGAGCGTGCCATCGAAGGCCGCGTGGGCGTCGCCGCCAAAGGCATGGGCGACAAGGGTCTGACCGGAGGCAAGGCGCACCCAGCAGTCGGCCTTGAACTGATGGCCCTGCTTGGAGATCGTCACTTCGGCGGACGCGCCGCCGCGATCGAAATATTTGGTGATCCCCGCATTGAGTTCGGTTTCGATGCGCTCCTGAAGCGCGGCACCCAATTCAACTTTTTTCCCGGTAACCTGTATTTGCATGGCGATAACTCGCTCCTTTGATCTGCAAAGACGTCGCCACACTGGAGGGCGGGCGACCTTGAGCCCCAGCCGTTTTACGGACCGTGGGTCCATCTTCGACTGTACGCTTCTGGGTCCAGATGAAAAATCAAGAAAATGTGTAGGGACTGCGACCGTAAATCGCAGTCTTCGCCTTGAATTTTAACGGTTAATTACCCACAAACTGCGCCAACGATTGCGCAGGGTCAGACGACTTAGCGGATCATCCGCTTGCGCTCGACCGAAGACGGGATGCGCAGGGCTTCGCGGTACTTGGCCACGGTGCGGCGGGCAATATCGACGCCGGCTTCTTTGAGAATTTCGACGATGCGGTCGTCGGACAGCACTTCACCAGAGGCCTTTTCGCCCTCGATAAGGTGCTTGATCTTATGACGCACCGACTCCGCCGAATGGGCCTCGGACCCATCGGCCGCGGCAATGGCCGAGGTGAAGAAGAATTTCAGTTCAAAAACCCCGCGCGGGGTCGAAATATACTTATTCGTCGTGACGCGCGAAATGGTCGATTCGTGCATCCCCACAGCCTCGGCCACCGTCTTCAGGTTCAACGGGCGCAGGTGTTCGACGCCATAAACAAAGAAGCCATCCTGCTGACGCACGATTTCCGCCGACACCTTGAGGATGGTGCGCGCGCGCTGATCGAGGCTCTTGATCAGCCAGTTGGCCTGCGACAGGCATTCACTGAGATAGGTCTTTTCCTGATCCGAGCGCGCCGAGGTCGCCACCTTGGCGTGGTAACTCTGATCGACCAGAACGCGCGGCAGGGTGTCGCTGTTGAGATCGACGCGCCAGCCGCCCGACGGGTCGTGACGCACAAAGACGTCCGGCACGACACCGGCCTGCGGCTCGGCCCCAAAAGCGGCGCCCGGACGTGGCGTCAGGGCCTTCAGTTCACGGATCATCTCCGCTAGGTCTTCGTCATCGACTCCACAGGCCCGGCGCAGGGCGCTCAGATCACGGCGCGCCAGAAGCTCCAGATTGTCGATCAACGCGGCCATAGCCGGATCAAAGCGGTTACGCTCGATCAGTTGCAGTTTCAGGCATTCCGGCACCGAACGCGCCATGACGCCGGTCGGTTCAAAGCCCTGACAGACCTTCAGGACCTTTTCGATCAGGTCCATGGCACAGCCGAGGCGTTCGGCAATTTCCTCAAGATCGGCGCGCAGGTAACCGCCGTCATCCACCGCGTCGATCAGGATTTGCGCCACGGCCATTTCAGGCGCGCTAAAGCCCGCGATCAGGGCCTGATCCATCAGGTGTTCGGCCAGCGTTTTGTCGCGGCTCATGGCGCGGTCGAGCGTGTCGCCATCGCCATCAAAACCACCGCCCTTGCCGGCGCGGGTCCAATCGATCATAGGCCCTTCGCCTATGTCGGCCGAGGCCACAGGCTCGCGCACCGTCGGCTCATCGTCGCCATAGACATCGCCTTCGGAGGCGTCGAGATCGGAATTGGCCTGCTGCGTATCGCGGTCCGATAGTTCCAGTTCACCGCGTTCTTCGCGGGGCAGGTCGGAGTCGGTCTCAGGGGCGTCGGGACCGCCGTCGCCGTCTTCGCGCAGCAAGAGCGGATTGCGCTCCAGCTCGGCCTCGACCACGGCCTCCAGCTCAAGGTTCGACAATTGCAGAAGCTTGATCGCTTGCTGCAACTGGGGCGTGATGACCAGCCCCTGCCCTTGTCTGATTTCCAGCCTTTGCCCTAATGACATGGACCGGAGCTTAGACGTTAACACCTTAAATTAGGTTAACCCCTTTCCACAGGCCGGAAAAACCGGTGGAAAAGCCACAGACACGGGGTTTAGCCGTCGAAATTCTCGCCCAGATAGACGCGGCGCACTTCGGGGTTATGACGGATTTCGTCCGGTGTGCCTTCGAACAGGACCTCACCCGAATGGATGATCGAGGCGCGGTCGATAATATCCAGCGTTTCGCGCACATTGTGGTCGGTGATCAGGATACCGATGCCGCGGTGTTTGAGATACCCCACCACATCGCGAATATCCGAAATAGCCAGCGGGTCGATACCGGCGAACGGTTCATCCAGCAGAATGAAGGACGGATCACCGGCCAGAGCGCGGGCGATTTCTACGCGCCGACGCTCCCCGCCCGACAGAGCGGTGGCCGGCGATTTGCGGATATGGGTGATGTGCAGTTCTTCGAGCAGACGCGTCACTTCGGCGTCAATCTGCGAACGGCTGGTGAGGCGCAGTTCCAGCACGGCCTGAAGATTCTGTTCGACATTCAGCCCACGGAAGATCGACGATTCCTGCGGCAGGTAGCCAAGGCCCATACGCGCCCGCTGATACATGGGCTGGGTGGTGATGTCGTGGCCGTCCAGGCTGATGGTGCCATAGTCGGGCTGCACAAGCCCGGTAATCATATAGAAACAGGTTGTCTTACCTGCACCATTGGGCCCCAGAAGGCCCACGGCCTCACCGCGACGCAGGGAAAGCGACACGGTCTTGACCACCGCGCGCTCCTTGTACGATTTGCCGATGCCCTCGACCCGCAGGCCATCAACCGTATCGGTCGCCTCGGTCATCCGCATATCGGCGGCGCTGCGCACATCCAGTGTGGAAATAACGGTCATCTTATTGCGGCTTCTTCGGCGCTGAGTTTTGGGGCGCTGAATTCGGGTTAGAGGCCTGGTTCGGATAAAAGACCCCACGCACGCGGCTCTTGCTGCCCGCCGTCGGCACGCCATCCATGCTCGATTTCTTGGCACCGACATCATAGACAAGGCGGCTGCCTTCCATAACGTTTTGGCCCTGCTTGAGCACCACATTGCCGGTCAGAACCAGAGTGTCAGTGCTTTTGGTATAGATCGCGCGGTTGCCGGTCATCACCTGATCGTCCACCACATAGTACACATTGCCAACCGCTTCGGCGGTAGACAGGGCATCCCACCGGCCCGTCGTCGGGTTCTGGCCGTAGATGACCGTCACCTTATCCGCGCGCAGCCGCGACGTATCCTGAAGGAATTCCACGCTGCCCGTGAAGGTAGCCGTATGGTTACCATCGTCGGCTTCGAACGTATCGGCGGCATAGGCAATAGGATTTTCCTTGGTGGGGACAAACTGCGCCCACGCCACCGGTGCCGCCAGCACCCCGGCCACGCCCATCACCCACATTGTTGTCCTGATCTTCATGGCCGGAATATCCTTTAAAAAATGTCAGTCTTCGTCGCCCGAAAGCGTGCCGGTCACCTGTTGTCCCGGCTTACCATAAAACACAACCTTGCGCCCGTTCTGTTCCACACGGAAGGCCTGCGCATTGACCACACCGGTCTGCCAGCGGCCTTCGACCGGTGTATTGCCGGTAATCACCGCACTCTGAAGATCGACGTCAGCCGCCTGGGTCCGCAGAGACAGGCCATTGCCTGAGTTCAGGGTGACATCCTTATTGAGCGTGAAACGGCGTTTGGTATCGTCATAGACACCGACCGCGCCTTCCAGCGCGGAGGGTCGGCTGTTCTCAGAGCGAATTTCCATACGCGGTGCCGTCAGCGTGACGATCTGCGACGTTCTACCCTTGCGCACCGCCTCAAGACCGCGCATCTCATAGCGCTCACCGTTGCGGCTGCGATCGGTATAAAACGGGTTGGTCATGCGGATGTCTTCGCCGGTGGTCGTATAGACGTTCATCGAATTGATGACGCTCTGCACAACGATCCAAACGATCATAAGCAAGACCGTGCCGATAATAAGGCCCGGAAAGATAAGCCGCAGACGGGAGATCTTGCGCGAACGCTTTTTCCACGCCAGCGCCTGAATATTCAGGCGTTGACGGGCATCGGCATGGTCGTGCGTCGCGGTTTCAATGGCCGGCATGGCGGCAGAAGTCCTCATCTGCGGAGCGTTTTCAGCTCCATGAATGGGCGAATATATCCGTATCTTCCCAACCTGCCAAATCCAGTTTGACGCGGTGCGGTAAAAAATCGAAACAGCCCTGCGCCAGCTCGCTGCGGCCTTCGCGCGCCAGCATGACATCAAGCTTTTCGCGCAGGGTATGCAAATGCAGCACATCAGAGGCCGCATAGGCCAGTTGTTCGGGCGTCAAGGTCTGCGCCCCCCAGTCCGAACTTTGCTGCGCTTTCGAGATATCGACAGACAAAAGCTCACGCACCAGGTCTTTCAGGCCATGGCGGTCGGTATAGGTGCGCGCCAGCTTCGAGGCGATCTTGGTGCAATAGACGGGGGCCGTCACCACGCCCAGATGCAGCAGGAACATGCCGATATCAAAGCGCCCGAAATGGAACAGTTTCAATACGTTTGCGTCAGTGAGCAGGGCCTTCAGATTGGGGCAGTCATAGGCCGGGCGGTTGAGTCGCACAACATGGGCATCACCATCCCCCGCTGACAACTGCACCACACACAGGTCATCACGCCCGAAGCACAGGCCCATGGTTTCGGAGTCGATGGCAACCACCGCGCCCAGATCAAGGCCGTTGGGCAAATCGCCTTCATGATAATGGATGGTCACGCTGTAAAAAACCTCTGACTTTGTATCTGGTTCTGGCCTAAGCCATAGGTCGTGCGCCGTCAATTCCTGTCGGCAAAGGCGTGGCGAAACCGATTGTTTGCTGTTGTTTGCGTAACACCCCCCTTGTCAGGGCGCGCCGCTTCGATCAAATGCGCAATCCAACGCATAACAGAGTTAACCGTAACAGGGTCAGTCCATGTCATCACACCCGCAGGCAGACAGCGTCCAGAAGGAAGGCGGTTTGCGTACCATAGTGGCGGCCTCGGCGGCCGGTACGACTTTTGAATGGTACGACTTCTTCATATTCGGGGCCCTGACCTCGATCATCACGAAGAATTTCTTTACCGGCCTTGATGACACCACCGGCATGATCCTGGCGCTGCTGACCTTTGCGCTGGGGTTCCTGTCGCGGCCCTTTGGCGCGCTGCTGTTTGGTCACATCGGTGATCGCAAGGGGCGCAAGGGCACCTTCCTCTACACCATCCTGCTGATGGGGGTTGCCACCGTGCTGATCGGCTTCCTGCCCACCTATGAACAGGCAGGCATTTGGTCACCCTTGCTGCTGGTGGGTTTGCGCATCCTTCAGGGCATCGCCATGGGCGGTGAATATGGCGGAGCGGTCATCTATGTGGCTGAACACGCCCCCGCCGATAAACGCGGGGCCTACACAGCGTGGATTCAGGCCTCGGCGTCGCTGGGGCTGGTTATCGCGCTTCTGGTCGTCTTTCTGACGCGCACCATCGTCAAGGAAGAGGCCTTTGGCGACTGGGGCTGGCGCATTCCCTTCATCGTCTCCGCCGTGCTTTTGGCTATTTCGGTCTATATCCGCGCCAAGACCGCCGAAAGCCCTGCCTTCCGCGCCCTGCACGACAGCGGCAATATTTCCAAGGCGCCGTTCAAGGAAGCCTTTGGTCAGTGGTCGAACCTGCGTCAGGTGCTGATCGCCCTGTTCGGCTTCATGACGGCGCAGGGCGTGGTGTGGTACACCACCTTCTTCTACACGCAGGTGTTTCTGGAAAAGAGCGTCAAGCTGGCGCCCACCACCGTGAACCTGCTGGTGATGAGCATTTCGATCGTCAGTGCGGTTCTCTACGTTGTCTGGGGTCAGTTGTCCGACCGCGTCGGACGCAAACCGGTGATGATCCTCGGCATCGCCATTGCCGTGCTGAGCTTCGTGCCCGGCTTCCACCTGATGGCGCGCTTTGCCAATCCGGCGCTGGACGATGCCGTCAACCGCACCCCGGTCGTCATCTTCGCCGACCCGCGCAAGTGTTCGGTGCAGTTCGATCCGGTGGGTAAGGCGCAGTTCACCTCGTCCTGCGACCTCGCCAAGTCGCTGGTGACCGGGCTGGGCGTGCCCTATGTCAACAAGCCGACCGAGCCGGGTGCGACCTTTGCCACGGTGCAGATCGGGGAGCGCACCATCGCTGTGCAGTCGGGCGACACGCTGTCCAAAGACGAACTTAAGACGCTCAAGGCCAATGCCGTGACCGATCTCAAGACGGCGCTGAAAGCCGCCGGCTATCCCGAAGCCGCCGATTCGAAGCGCGTCAATGTGCTGGGTATCTTTGCCGTGCTGTTCGTCTTCACCGTCGGGGCCACGGCGCTTTACGGCCCGATGGCGTCGGCGCTTGTCGAGATGTTCCCGACGCGCATCCGTTATACGGCCCTGTCCCTGCCCTACAATATCGGCACGGGCTGGTTCGGCGGCCTGCTGCCTGCCATTTCCTTCGCCATGGTCGCCGGTTCCGGTAACCTGTTCTTTGGCCTGTGGTATCCGGTGATTATCGGGGCCACGGCCATCGCGGTCGCCCTCATCTTCATGAAGGAAACGCGCGGCCGTGACCTGCACACCATGGAGGATCAGCCCGGCGTATAACAACGGGATTAATTCGCCTGAAAAACGAAAAAACACGGAAATGTGCATTGAGTTTTTCCACAACCGTGTCATTATTCCCACAGCTCCCGACGGAGTGTATGCGGCGGCTTTGACGTCTCCTGAGTGCGTTTTTCCCTTTATCTCTTCGTGTTATGTGCCAAACATCTGACCCGGTCAGTCTAACTGACCGGGTTTTTTTATGCGTCAGGAAGCCGTTATGCGTTTGTCGATTGCCTCATGGAACATCAACTCGGTACGGCTGAGGATTGATCAGGTCATACGTTTTCTGGAGATGGCGCGCCCGGACATTCTGTGCCTTCAGGAAATCAAGTGTCAGAATGGTGAGTTCCCGCGCAAGGCGTTTGAGGAAGCGGGCTATCCGCACATCCTCGTCACCGGGCAAAAGGGCTGGCACGGCGTGGCGCTGGTGTCGAAACTACCGTTTGAAGCCAATGAAATTCTGCCCTTTTGCCGCCGTGGCGAAGCGCGCGTTCAGGGGATACAGGTCGCCGGCATCGACCTGTGGAACTTCTACATTCCGGCGGGCGGTGACGTCCCCGACCGCGAAGCCAATGATAAGTTTGATCACAAGCTGGAATTTTATGAGCGCCTGACCGCGCACCTGAAAACGCGCAATCCTGATGCGCCGCTGCTGATCGCCGGCGACCTCAATATCGCGCCCGGCGAAAACGACGTGTGGAGCCACCGTCAGATGCTGAAAGTGGTCAGCCATACGCCGCCGGAGCTGGAGGCCTTTGCCAATCTAATGGCAGCCGGCGGCTTTCATGACGCCTTCCGCGAACTGTGGCCCGAACCGCAGAAGCTGTTTACCTGGTGGAGCTATCGCGCCGCCGATTTCCGCAAGTCCAATCGCGGGCTGAGGCTCGATCACCTGCTGATCAATCCCGCCTTGAAGGCGCGCATCACCTCGCCTATAGCCGCCGTCATCCACGACTCCGTCCGCGAATGGGACCGGCCGTCGGATCATGCCCCTATTCAGATCGAGTTCGACCTATGACCGAAGAGACCTTGCCCGCAGAAGCCGGACTACCCGCCGACATTCTGGCCAAGGCCGATTTCCGCTTCAATGAATATGCGTGGAAAATCAGGGATATCCCCGACGTGATCCGTGCCGCCACCAAGGCCGGATTTATGAGCCTCGGCGGCCAGCTTCAGATCCGCATCCCCGACGCCATCGGCGAATGTCACTGGGTGGAAACCGACCCGGCGGGTCTGGCTCCGGCTGACCTGCCGTGGGAAGTGCGTATCCGCATGGTCGAGGAACTGGCGCTACAGGACTGGGAAGAATTGAAGGCGCATTACGACTTCGCCGAACAGGTCAAGCTCGCCTTTCCGGCCGTGCTGGAGCCCTATCTGGCCAAGGGCGGCAAGCTGGACGACGCCCTGTGGTTCACCTGGTACGTCATCGACGAGGAAAACGAGCGCCAGCACCGCGAAGCGGAGGAGGAGTAACCTCTCCTCCCTGCGGCTTTGCCGTGGGGAGGTGGCAGCGAACAAAGTGAGCTGACGGAGGGGGATGGCACAAAAACTGGCCAAAGACGCAATAGTTTAAAGTTATGGCGGAATCCCCCTCCGTCATTTCTCGCTTACGCTCAAAATGCCACCTCCCCATGCCTTCGGCACAGGGAGGAGGGTTAGCGCAGCTCTTTGCG
>NZ_JAIXSV010000015.1 GCF_027484505.1 Asticcacaulis sp. | reverse complement strand
TGGCATAGACACGCAGCTTAGCCACAAACTTGGCCACTTCCGGCGGCGTCCGCGTCTGGCTGACCTTCCATAAAGCCTGTGCCAGGGTGTTGGGGCCGCCCCAGACCAGCACCCAGACCGGACGTGGATCGTCGCGGTCCACGGATGCGATGATGGCTTCAGACCCTGGGCTGTCATGACCCTCGCCAACGGCGGTCATACCATATGCCGCAGGCCCGCTCTTCACCAGGGACAACAGCCTGGCGCCGGAAGGATAGCCCTTCTCATGCTTTTCCAGATTGTCGCGGACGGCACCATAGGCGTTTACGATCTCCTGGATCTTTTCCGGGCTGGTGCGGCCTGGCAGGTGAATGGAGGTCGTGGCGACCAGTCCCTCAATGTCGAACTGGTTGGCATAGGTCAGGAACCGCACCAGTGACTCAGCATCGTCGGGTTCATTCTCCACATCGGTCAACACAATGACGCGGTGTTTCTCGGGATAGGCCAGCGGGGCGGCAAAGGCACCCCCGGTGCAAAGCATAAGGGCGAGCAGCAGCACTGCCCCCCAATCATGACGTGATATCAACTTCACAGGCTTCCTCCACCTCATGCCGACGGGCTGGACGGACCGACCGGCCAAAGAGCCGTAGGGCTCCCCGTTTTTGGTGAGATCAGTATAAAACAAAAATAATCGAAACTTAAAACGAAAATAAAGCGAAATTCAGGGGTGCGGGGGGCTAGGCCACAATGACCTGGACACCCCGGCTTTCGAACGCCAGACGATCGGCATCCTTGATGGCGCTGTCGGTGATCAGCGTGTGAAGGATATCGACATTGGCCAGCCAGGACAGGGACGTGCGACCGATCTTGCTGGAATCGGCCAGCAGGATGACCGTTGTGGCGGCCTTGACCATGGCCCGCTTCACGTGGAGATCGGCCATGGAGGGGAAGGTCAACCCGACTTCGGTGGAGACCGCTGCTGTCGCCAGGAACAGTTTTTCGGCAAACAGCCCGTCAAAGAAGGCGGCTGAACGCTCCCCGGTCAGGGACAATGTCGGGGCCTTGAACTGCCCGCCGGGCATCAGGACCGTGCAGGTGGGAAGCGCACCCATAATCAAGGCGATGTTCAGGGCGTTAGTGATGACATTGAGATGTTGACGTTCCGACAGGTGAGCCGCCAGTTCCGTCGTTGTCGATCCGGAATCGATGATGATGGTCTCGCCATCGCTTACCAGCGCGGCGGCGGCGCGTGCGATCTTTCGTTTGGCGTCCATATTGACCATGTGCTGAAGCGCCATCGCCCGCACCTGGCTGGGCACCGACTGTAGATAGGCGCCACCATGCTCGCGGGAGATGTGGCCATCGGCTTCAAGCCGTTCAAGATCCTGGCGGATGGTAACGTCCGACACCTGGAACGCGTCGGCCAGATCGCGGACGCGGGCGCTACCTTCTTCTTGAACCCATTCAAGGATTTTTGATCGGCGTACCTCGGGAAGCAGGTTGCCAAAGGCGGATGCCTTAACCGCTGCCGCGCGGGGGGAACGGGTCTTGAGTACTCGGGCCATGTCTTTTTACTCCTCGCCGTTCGCGGGCCGGTCTGTGTTCGGACCATGAAGACGGGATCTGGCCTGACATCGTCCGACACGACGGCATGAAGTCTTTGAACATATTCCGACTTTTATCGCCAGCTTCCATTTTTTTCGATTCTTTCCGCAGACCGGGCCTTCAGGACCCGATAATCCAGTATGCCAATGGAAGACCCGCCCCCGCCAGTCGCGACGGGGACAGGTTTGCGACAGTTGCTGGTCAGGAAGGCAAGGCGCAGGATGCCGCTACGTCTCTGCTCCGCGGCTTCCACTTTGCCCGCCACGCCGGATAATCCTCACTGAGCAGTTTTGCCGGCCATGTTCCGAAATAGCCATACCCGACACGGCGTTCATGTTCGATGTCAGCGAAACTGTATCGAACCACAGAGTCCCGGCCCATGAAGATGGGCCGGCTTGTCGAAAGCTCATGGAAACGTGCCCAGATCAGCGGCGCCCCGACATCCTCGATGATTCGCAAATCTTTCTCGCCCGACACATTCACGAACCGATCCAGACGCTTGTCCCGGATCGCCACGGCACATAACCAGTTTACGGCCCCTTCGACTGCCGCCACGACACGGGGGGAAGGCCTGTCCTGCCTCATGAGGAACCGGACTACCCCAACCGTCTCATTACCGGAGATCGAGGGCGGTTCATATCGGCGCGCCCAGGCCGGCTCCAGGCTGCGTTCATTATATTGTGCGGCCCAGCCCGCCAAGTTGCCGTCGGCTTTCAGCTGTGTACGCAAGATCAGTCCGACGCCTCTGTCCACCGCCTTGGACGCTTTGGCCCGGCGCTTGGGATCGATATAGGCATAGGGCGCCTGACCAGAGGCCACGTCTTGCAACAGGTTCAGGACCCTGGCCATGACATTGTCGTTAAAGGTGACATGCGAGTAGTAACCTTCCCGAAGGGGAAAGAACTGCGGCCACCCGCCGTTGTCATATTGTGCGGCCAGCAGATAGTCGATCCCACGCACGACTGCCTGTCGATATGTGGGGTTGTTGGTGGCGGTTGCCACCCGCGCCAGGAACTCCATGGGCAGGGTCGTGGCATCATTATCCAGTGAGTTGGCACGGCCATCACCGGGGGTTGGGATGCTGGCCTCTGTCGCCGGTGCCTGCGACAGGTCGGTGCTCTTTGGCCAGCCGCCTTGCGGCGACTGATATTGCAGGACGTTATCGGCAATGGTTCGGGCCGTGTCGGACCCGTACCAGTCGGGCTCCTGCAGCAGCATCTCCGGCCCCCACGTCGCCTTGCTGGCCGGCGCATCCGCCGCCCAAAGCATCAGCAAAGACAGGGGACGGTCAGCGCGCGGCGACAGGCCAAAGGTGCTGCCTGTACGCAAATAGATGAACTGATCAGACGCCACACCGCTGCTGACCCCATCGACGGTCAATTCGCCCTGCCCGTCCAAGACCATCAGGACCTGATCGCGCGGGATCGTGTAGGGTGCCATAGCAGCACCCGGCAGTAGACGACGCAGCCGCAGTTCGACCTCACGGTTGGGCACTTTCTCGCTCATCCGCGAGACAATGCTCATCCCCTGCCCGCCATGCGGCGGCTCTTTGATCGCCAGCGCCGCCGCGTTGGCTAGGACCGGTGGTGCTGCCTCGATATCTATCGCCGCTGCCGCCCAGACCATCAAAAGATCCAGCGGCTCCGGTCCGGTCTGGGTGATCTCGATGCTGTTCTCGCGCGGAACATAGGCGGCCAAACCGGGGCTGAGATCGTGGGACTGGTCACCCACGCCTAGCGTGCCCTGGCCGCTGATGACGTAAACCGCCATGTCCCGTGGGATCTGGTGCCGGCCTAACCGAGCGCCCGGCAGGTAGACCCGCCGGCGGAATTCCACTTGGCGATCCGCTGCGGGTGGAAAAATCTCTTGCACGCGTGAAAGGCCAACATGACCCCATGGTGTCGGCTCGGTGCGAACCCCATGCTCCGGCCCCACAATCACGGCGGATCCCACCGGCGTCGCCCTCTTGGCGGCCCAGGCCATCAGCAGTTTGGCCGGCCTGTCCCCCTGTGGTCGGACACTGACCCAGGAACCGGCATAAGCATAGATCATATCCCCTGTACCGAGATTGTGGACCACCCCATCGACCTGAAGGTCGGCATCTCCGTCCAGCACATAGAATGTCTGATCATGGGTCAGGACATGGCGCCCCAGCACCGACCCGGGATGGAACCAGCGCTCTCGTACTTCAACAGCGGGTTGCTTGATATGCGATGTGTAACGCCGCACCGTGCTCTGGCCGATTTCACCATGGGGCGGGGGCTCGGTCTGACTGATCGCGCTGCCCATCAGGATCGTCGGCGCCTCGCCTCTGCCGGGATCAGACACGCCGAGGATCGCACCCAACAGGACAGCAAAAGCCAGCATGGATCGACCACAGCGTTGGGCATTGGCTCGCAGCATTGTTCCCTCCCTTACCAGTTTTGCGAAATCATACACCATCGATTGATTTCGATAATCTTCGATTTACGCATAAACGCAAATTTCCACAATTATTGGCGTCTGGCGTTGCTTCGGTAAGGCGGAACGGATCTCCGCACAATTCTCAACAGGTAGAACTGGACAAAGCCTCACTGCGGCAGCACGGCATAACCCCAGGCGCGCCATTGCTTCATCTGAACCACCATTGCCGCTGGCGTAGTGATGTTGCCGTCTCCTGGAAACTGCCGTTACTGAAACTGTTTCAGAATCGTGGCGCCCAGTTCCAGCCTGGAATTATGCAGCAGGTGGCTGACTGCTGGCACCTTATGGAGAAAGCAAGTCGAGCCTTTCTCGGCTCAGATGGGGGCAAAGGCTCTCAAACGAACCCCATGGACCTGGATCATTGCCCTACCCATGACCGTGGGACGCGATGTGCTGACAAAGGTTGAGACTGTCTTGGTTGCCGCCATCGAAACAGAGGTTCCGGCGATTTTCGATGCCAGGAACATCATCGCCGATTTCAAGGGCATGATCCGACGCAGATCGTTCGCCGACCTTGCACCCTGGCGCGCGGGCTAACCAATTCATCTTGGCCTCTTTCGCCAATGGCATCGTCAAGGATCAGGCCACTGTGAAGGCAGCCATCAGCTCCCCATGGTCCAACGGCCAGACCGAAGGCCAGATAACCAAGCTGAAACTCATCAAACGTCAGATGTATGGCCGCGGGAAACTCCACCTGCTCCAAGCCCGTGTCATTGGCGCCGATTGACAAGGCACATCGCAAAAGTGCGTCAGAGCCACCTTTCCACGCTGGATAACACTCAGCGTCATCATCACGTCAGGGCCAGATTAACCCAAAACACTGGTACTCATTGCACACTCCACGGGCAAACACTGAACGCGGCATGCAGGGACATAGTGGAAAGGCTGTATGCGGCGGTGTGGACCCCATAGGACCAAGTTCACCCCCGGGCAGAAACTTCACGATCACTGGGAACCAGCTCTGCCTGATCGGACCCGACAGACGATGTGTCAACTTTCTCAAACTGCAACAGCAGGGAGATCAGGCTGGGCAGCAAGGTCAGAGTCAGGAATGTAGCGGCTGTCAGGCCGCCGATGATCGCATAAGCCATCGGACCCCAGAAAACCTGATGGGCGATCGGTACCATGCCCAGAATGGCCGCGCACGCTGTCAGCACGATGGGGCGTGCCCGATGCAGGGCGGCGGTGACGATGGAATCGCGTGCGGACATGCCCCGGGCGACATTGCCATCCACCTCCTCGATCAGGATCACGGCATTGCGGATGATCATACCGGCCAGGGCGATGACCCCCAACTGGGCCACGAAACCCATTGGCGTGCCAGTCGGCAACATGGCGGCGACAATACCAATCAGGCCGAACGGTGCCATGGCGAGAGCTAACCACAGGCGGGAGAAGCTGCGCAACTGCACCATCAGCAGCGCCATCATGACCATCAGCATGACAGGCAAGGTGGCGATGATGGACGCGTTGCCCTTTTCGGATTCCTCAATTGTGCCGCCTTCGGCGATGGCATAACCTTCCGGTAGGCTGGCCGCCAGCGCCTGTACCGAGGCGGCCAGTTGGGCGGAGACAGTGGCGGCCTGGATCCCTGGTGCGATATCGGTCTGAACCGTGATGATGGGCGTACGCTGCCGCCGCCAGATCACCGGCTGTTCCACACCGAAGCGCACCTGCGCAATCTGCCGCAAAGGCACCTGCTGTCCGCTTTGTGTGGTGATCTGAAGGTTGGAAATAGTAGCTAGATCGTTCCGTTCAGCCGCTTCGGCACGGGCGATCACCTGGATCAGGCGATTACCATCGCGTACAGCCGTGATCCCCGTACCCGAGAAGATGGCAGAAAGTGTGCCGGCCACATCCTGTGATGACAGGCCGACGGCACGGGCCTGGGTCTGATTGACCAGAACCTCTACCCGCTTCTGGGGTTCACCGGCGGTCAGGTTGATGTCACGCGTATGGGGGTTGGCAGCCAGAACATTGGAAAGCTGTTGGGCATAGTCCTGCACCTTGTTGATATCCGGCCCTGTGACGCGGTACTTCAATGGCCAGCCGACCGGCGGTCCCAGTTCCAGCGGGGTGGCGCGGGAGACCAGATCGGTGAAATCTGCTGCAAAGGCCGCCTCAAGCCGGGCGCGCACCCTGTCGCGTTCATCCAGCCCCTTGGTCACCACGACGGTCTGGGTGATATTGTCATTGGTCAGCAGGACGTCCATCGGCAGATAGAAGCGGATGGCCCCCGAACCCACATAGGTGGAGAACCGTTCCACCTCCGGATCATTCTTCAACAGGGCTTCCAGCCTTGCCGCCTGGCGCTGCGTTGCCTCCAATGAGGCATTCTGCGGCAGGGTCAAACTGACCAGCAGTTCCGGTCGGTCGGATGGCGGAAAGAACTGCTGCTCCAGCTTGCCAGCCCCCAGGGCCGACAGGACCAAGAAGCCCACGGCAAAGGCAATCGTCTTGCCCCTGTGAGCCAGCGACCATTCCAGGGCCTTGTTATAGGCGCGCATGATGCGGCCTGCGCTGCTATGGGTGTGGGCCATGGTGCGGGGGAGAACCCAGGTGCCGATCAGGGGCGAGAACAGCACGGCCACGATCCAGCTTGCCAGAAGCGAGATCAGCACGACCATGAACAGCGAGAAGCAATATTCACCGGCACTGGATGCGGCGAAGCCCACGGGAATGAAACCAGCGATCATCACAAGCGTGCCGGTCAGCATCGGGAAGGCAGTGCTGTCATAGGCAAAGGTGGCGGCCCGTGTAAGGTCCCAACCTTCCTCCAGCTTCGATACCATCGCCTCCACGGTAATCATCGCGTCATCGACCAGAAGCCCCAGGGCTATGATCAGCGCACCCAGCGAGATACGCTGCAAGCCGATGCCGGTCAGTTCCATGCCGATAAAGGTCATGGCCAGGACGAACGGAATGGACAATGTGACCACCAGACCGGCCCGCGTGCCCAGCGACAGGAACGACACAGCCAGAACGATGGCAATGGCCTCCACCAGAACCTTCAGAAAGCCGTTTACCGCCTGCTTGACCACGACGGCTTGGTCAGCAACCTCCGTCACCTCAATGCCATGGGGGAGGGTCTGGGCAATCTCCGTCATGCGCCCCTTGATGGCCTGACCAAAGACCTGAATGTTGCCCGTCGGCGCCATCGAGATGGCAAGGCCCAGGGCCGGCTCTCCGTTCACCCGGAACAGGGGGGCCGGCGGATCGGCCGGGATACGCGTGATGGTGGTGATATCGGCCAGTCGCACAAAGCGGTCATTGGCCCGCAATGTCACCTGACGCAAGCTTTCTTCTGATGCGAAGGCACCGCTGACGCGCAGGGCAACCTTCTCATCAGGCAGGCGGACGGTGCCCGCCGGCTCCACGGCATTCTGGGCCGCAAGGGCCTGCATCACGCTTTGTTCGTTCAGCCCCATGGCGGCTAGCCGCCGGGGTGAAAACTCCACAATGATCTGTTCTTCCTGCACCCCGATCAACTGCACCTTGCCGATATCCGGCGTGGACAGAAGCCGGGCGCGGACCGTATCGACGCGGTCGCGCAGTTCGCGCATGCTGAAACCATCGGCGGTAAAGCCATAAATAATGCCGAACGTGTCGCCGAACTCGTCATTGAAGAAGGGCCCCTGGACACCGGACGGCAAGGTGGGGGTGACATCCGCCACCTTCTTACGAACCTGATACCAGATGTCTTCGACCTTGGCCGGCGGTGTGTCGTCGCGCAGATTGATGAAAATTACCGCCTCGCCGGCGCGGCTGTAGCTGTCCAGCCGGTCCAGATGCGGTGTTTCCTCCAGCTTCTCCTCAAGCCGGTCGGTCAGAAGACTGGCTGTGTCCGTTGCCGAGGCACCCGGCCAATAGGCCTGTACCACCATGGTCTTGATGGTAAAGGGCGGGTCTTCATTGCGGCCCAGATTCATGTAACTCCAGATGCCGCCCAGGAGCGTGGCCAGCATCAGGAAGATCACCAGAGGCTGTTCCTTCAGCGCCCAAGCCGATAGGTTGAAGCCCTTCGGGGAAGAAGCTTTATGATGGTTGGTCATTTGGCAACCCCTTCCAAGAGGACCTTCTGCCCGGGCCGAAGTTTGGCGACGCCTGCCGTCACCACGATATCGCCCTTGTCCAGGCCAGCAGCGACATAGGCGGTGTCGGCGGTGTACCGGGCAATCGTTACCGGTTTGCGCACAAGCAGGCCTGTAGCCGGATCGACAACATAAACGGCGGGCTTATCGCCATCATTGGTGATCGACGCGGCGGGTACCGCGATTATCAGACCGGTTGGCAGGACGACGCTCCCCGTCACCGTGGCCCCAAAGGCCATGTCAGCAGGCGCACCGGGCAGGCTGATACGCACCCGGAAGGTGCGTGTCACCGGGTCTGCCGTGGGGCTGATTTCACGAACCGTGCCGACCACGCTGATGGCTGGATTGGCGGACAGGGACACCTTGACCTGCAGGTCATGCGGTGCCCCCTGCACCAGCGTTTCCGCCACATTGAACACGGCCTCGCGTTCATTGGTCGATGCCAGTGTTGCTACCATCTGACCGGCGGCCACCACCTGTCCGGCATTGGCACCGATGCTGGTGATGATGCCGTCATTTTCAGCGGTCAGCTTCGTATAAGCCAGCTTGTTGCGGGCATTGGCCAAGGTGGCGACCGCTGCTTCCCGTCGGGACCGGGCGCTCTGCCAATTGGCCTCGGCCTCATCCACACGGGCCTTTGCCACGATATCCTTGGCAAACAGGGTCTGCTGCCGTTCCAACGCCACCTTGGCCAGATCTTCGGCCGCTGCGGCACTGCGCATGTCGGCATCGGCGGCGCGCAGTTCATTCTGCACGTCCCGGTCATCCAGCGTGGCGATGGTCTGCCCTGCCTTCACCCGCGCACCGACATCGACTAGGCGGCTTGCAATGCGCCCATCAATGCGGAACCCTTGGGCCGTCTCATAACGCGGCTGAATCTCACCGGTCTGAACCAGCTCTTCCCCATCTGCGACGGGGGTCACAATGAGGGTGCGTACGGGCCGCAGCTTTTCAAGCGGCGCCTGCTCTGGCGAACAGCCGGTAAGGGTGGCCAGAAGAAAGAGGCCCGCAAGGGCGGTACGGCAGGCGCGCATCTCAATTCTCCAACGCGCTGGGGGTCAGGCCACGGATGGCGTTCTCAAGTGCTGCGGAAGCAAGGGCCTTGGTATCGCCAAAGTCCATTTCGACGACAGTCGTGGACAGGCAGATCACCCCATGGACAGCGCCCCACAGGATTTGGGTTGCCTGATCCGCCGGCATCGACCGCAGCGCACCTGACGCAATGGCCTGAGATACCCGATCACGCAGTACCAGATAGGAATGGATCACCACCGGGTCCTTAGACAATTCAGGTAACTGTCCTTGATCATTCTCTAGGAACAGCAGGCGAAACCGGTCACGATCTTCCAGGCAGAACCGGAGATAGTCTTCCATCATCCGACGCACCGCGATGCGATGATCTGCCTCCGCCGCTGAAATGACCGTGATCCGGTTGGTCAGGGTCTCCAGCGCCTCCGCGAAATAAGCGAGCAGCACATGATGTTTGGTCGGGTAATAGCGATAAAGCGCGCCGGCGGTCAGGTTCACCATGGTCGCAAGGCGCCGCATGGAGAAGGCCGCGTAGCCCTCGCGTGCGATCAGGCGCCCGGTCTCGGCCAGTAGCCGTGTCCGCATGTCATTCAGCTGATCATCGGTCAGGGTTGGGCGCGGCATCTCTGAATTCCTCATTTACTAATCTCGTATAATAAACATGTTTAGTAAATGAACCATCGCGTTCCTATCATGGCTGCCCCATGCCTTTCGTCATTTGGCGCAGCCCTCTCAAGGGCTAAGACCGGGGCATCTCTGGCGGCGGAGGCCTGGCATTACAGTTGCGCATTTCCTGAAGTTCTGAATCAATGGGTGACCATGATTCGGAGGGTCATGGAATGTCAGGTTTGCTTGAGGACACGCTTGGTCTTTGGTCGGTTTCGTTGCGGTCAGTGAAGGGGCGTATCCGTCCGTTGTTCACACAGGATCGGGTTGCAGCGTCTGCGGGTTTGTTCCTGGACGGGCTGTTGGGTGCAGAACAGCGCAAGACGGGATGGATGCGTGCGGAGGCTGCTGGCGACCCCGGCCCCTGGCGGCAGCAGGCGATCCTGGGCCGGGGGCGGTGGGATGCCGATGCGCTGCGGGACATCGTGCGCGACTATGCACTGGAGGTGCTGGCCGAGGATGACGCCGTGCTGGTGATCGACGAGACGGGTTTCCTGAAGCAGGGCAAGGCATCGTGCGGGGTGGCGCGGCAATATACGGGCTCGGCGGGCAAGATTACGAACTGCCAGATCGGCGTGTTTGCCTGCTACGTGTCGCGGCACGGCCATGCGTTCATCGACCGGGCGCTGTACCTGCCCAAGGTCTGGACTGATGATGCCGACCGGCTGGCGGCAGCGCATGTCCCGGATGGGACGGGCTTTGCCACCAAACCGGCGCTGGCAATGGCCATGATCGAGCGCGCCGTGGCGGCGGGCACGCCGTTCGGCTGGGTCGCCGCCGACAGCGTCTATGGCGTGGGCGACCTGGAGATGCTGCTGCGCCGCCAGGGCAAGGGCTATGTGCTGGGCGTCAAGGCCGATCACCGGTTCAATTCCTGGGACAAGCCCAGGCCGGTCGGCGGCACGGCGAAGAGCATCGCCGAGGGTCTACAACAAGGCGACTGGCAGCGCCTATCCTGTGGCGAGGGCACCAAGGGCCCCCGTCTGCATGACTGGGCCTATCTGGAACTGGCCGATCTGGACGCCGCTGAATATAGCGACAACAGAACCGGCCTGTGGACGCGCGGCCTGCTGATCCGCCGGCACATCGCCGATGGCGAACTGGCCTTCTTTACCACCTGGTGCCCCGCCGGCACCGGCATCGAAACCCTGGTCCAGGTCGAGGGCCACCGCTGGGCCATCGAGGATAGTTTCGAGACCGCCAAGAACGAACTTGGTCTCGACCATAACGAGACCCGTTCCTGGCACGGATGGCATCGGCATGTCTCGCTGGTCATGCTCGCCTTTGCCATGCTGGCTACCATCCGCCATCACCTGAACCGCCAGACACCCCAAAAAACTCTCCAATGGGCGCGGCGGATGGCACCCCAGACACAAACCTGATCCGATGGTCCATGCAAGAGATCAGGCGCATCGCCACAAGGATGGCACAGCGCCAAATCCAGCCGGCATCCATCATCGCATGGTCAATCTGGCGACGAGCCCATCAGGCAGCCGCACGGTGCGCTCACATCAAAAGAAACATGCAACTGTAATGCTAG
>NZ_JAIXSV010000336.1 GCF_027484505.1 Asticcacaulis sp. | reverse complement strand
GCCCGCTCTCGCAAATCCATCGATAAAGGACGACCCATCACTTCCTCCTGTCGGAAAAAGTGAATCAGATCCTCTCTGATTTGGGAATCCCGATTCAGCTAAATTTCATACCGATCTAGGAAAGACTAAGGTCCGGGAGGGGCGTCAAAGGACGCTTGCATCTCTGACTGTGGAATGCGTCTGACAGGGTAGAAAAAGAGCCCCCACCACCGCATCTAGCGCTACGCGCGTCGTGCGGTCCCCCTCCCCGACCTCTTTCTGTCTTGAGGCCTCGAATGAGACGAGGTCAGGGAGGTATATACGGCTTATATCTCCCTGCCTTTGGCTCGATAGGTCTGTGCAATAAAAAGCACGAGGCTTCGCAGCCTCGCGCCATAAAACACATTCGCGTCAATGAAGGCGGTAAAAGTGGAAATCATTCCAGCCCCAACCTTTGTGCTTCCGCGTTGAGTTCCGCCAAAGCGGTCTTCTGTGCCTCCCGGCACGCGCGTTCGTAGGCCACCAGATCGGCGAACCGGACCCGGCGATGGCTGCCGACTTTGCGAAAGGGCAACTTGCCGCTATCCAGTTGGCGAACGAGATGAGGACGCGACACGTTCAGATAGTCCGCCGCCTGTTGTGTCGTCAGTTCTGCCGCATGCGGGATAAGTGACATCGGTGTCTGATCGGCCATGGCGACCAGCACCTGATGGATCAGCGCGACGGCGCGCGCGGGGAGTGGCACGATGACCCGATGATCGGTTTCGCCGTCTACGGTAATGCGGATGCTTTCTCCCGCCTCAGCTACGGCCTTTAATCGATCCGCCGCCTGCCGGGCAATCAGGGCTTCCGCTTCATCGGCGATGAACGGTTCGCGGGTCTGGTCCAGTAACGCCAGCATTTTCGCCTCCTGCGACTGGGTTTTGTCTTCCTGCACAGGATAACAAGTGAAGACAGCCTTGTCTACAATCGAAATAAACGAAACATATGAAATAACCGAAACTCTACATCGGTTCGGTTTCGAGGGGACAGATTTGTGACCTTACCGCTCTGCAACAGTCGGAAACGCGGTTTGTGAATTTTTTTGCCGCATGACGCAAAATTTGCTCGCTTTTCGGTAAAATTTCGCGCAAAGAGCAAAAATGTCGGAAAAACTGTGACGCGCAACGTCAAGCCTGTGGGCTAGGCGGGTTGTGCAGATGCGAGTTTTCCAAACCTTTTCAGAGTGCGATCGGGGTTCAGGCGGTATGACGACGGGATCAGTGGCAGCAGCAGCGACGGCAGCACCGGCGCTTCTCAAGCATCAGGCGGTACTGGCGCTTGATAGCGGTCACACGTCGTGGATCATCGTCTCTACGGCGCTGGTGTTGTTGATGACCCTGCCGGGTCTGGCCCTGTTCTACGGCGGCATGGTGCGCAAGAAGAACGTACTGGCGACCATGGCGCAGTCGGTGGCCGCCGCCGTTGTCGTGTCGGTCCTGTGGATCGTAGCGGGCTATTCCCTGTCGTTCGGTCTGAATGGTAATGAGGGGCTGAACCGCTTTATCGGCTCGTTTGATGCGTTCCTGCTCAATGGTGTGACCATGCAGACGGCGTTCGGTCTGGCGCCGCAACTGCCTGAGTTTCTGTGGGTCGCCTATCAGATGACCTTCGCCATCATCACCCCGGCCCTGATCGCCGGGGCCTTTGCCGAGCGTCTGAAGTTTTCGGCCTTCCTGCTGTTTACGGCCCTGTGGACCCTGCTGGTCTATGCGCCGGTGTGTCACTGGGTATGGGGTGGCGGATTCCTTGCTGGCATGGGTGTGCTTGATTTCGCCGGCGGGGCGGTGGTGCACGTCAATTCGGGGATTGCGGGTCTGGTCTGTGCGCTGGTTCTGGGGCCGCGCCGGGGCTTTCCGCGCGACTATATGCCGCCGCACAATCTGGCCTTCACCCTGATCGGCGCGTCGCTGCTGCTGGTCGGCTGGCTGGGCTTTAACGGCGGGTCGGCCTGGACGGCGGATGCGCTGGCAAGCGTGGCTGTGCTCAACACCATCGTTGCCGCCATGACGGGTGCCGTCGGCTGGACGATTGTGGAGTGGGTTGAGCGCAAGCAACCGACGCTGCTCGGCATGATTTCGGGTATTGTGGCGGGCCTTGTTGCCATTACGCCGGCGGCGGGCTTTGTCGATCCCAAGGGCGCGCTGGCCATCGGCCTTATCGGTGGTATCGCCTGCTTCTTCGGGGCGACGGCCCTCAAAAAAGCCTTCAAATACGACGATAGTCTTGATGCTTTCGGCGTGCACGGCGTCGGTGGTCTGGTGGGGGCGGTGCTGACGGCGGTCTTCGCCAATCAAAGCATCAATGCGGTGGCCAAGGACGCCACCGTACTTAAACAGGTTCTGGGCCTCGTGGTCGTCATCGGCTGGAGCGCGGTGGTCACCTTCCTCATTCTGATGATCTGCAAATTCACCACAGGCCTGCGTGTGGACGAGGAGCAGGAGATCGAGGGTCTTGACGCGACACAGCACGGAGAGACCCAGCACGGATAGCCCGGACGCCCACCAAAGGGACAAGGGGCTGAACCGGAACCGGTCAAGGACAGCCCCGCCCGAACCAAGCGGCAAGGACTTACAAAACCGGAACGGAAACGCCCCTCAGGATTTGCCGGGATTGCCCCGGCAGACACTGGGGGGTTTGTATGTCTGGACCTTCGGTTTACGCTCCGGAAACGGGGTGATAAAACCGCCAAAAGGGCATGCGAAATAGTACGATTTGTAACTACCCCGGCAAAAATCCCACGGCCTGCGTTTTTGGTCGCGATTTTGGCGGGAAACGCCGGAAAACATCATTTTCCGCTTTAACTCAGCAGGCTTTTGCGCTTTAGGGCGTTTTAGCGCGCTGTAACAAACTAAACCTATCTTCCGGAAACGGAAGGTTTTTGCACCGAGTTGTGAGGTTGGGCCTATGACCTACGAGACGAACCGCTTCGTCGTTGAATACAAGAAGACGCCATCGAAGGCCGAAGCGAAGACCCGCATCACAAATTTCAATGAAATCTACGCCGATTTCAAACCGGAGCAGGCCAATGCGCAGGCCTCGCGCTGCGCTCAGTGCGGTGTGCCCTTCTGTCAGTCGGGTTGCCCGCTACAGAACAACATCCCCGACTGGCTGCGCATGACCGCCGAAGGGCGCTTTGAGGAGGCCTTCCGCCTGTCCTCGGCGACCTCGACTCTGCCGGAGATCTGCGGCCGCATCTGCCCGCAGGACCGTCTGTGCGAAGGCTCGTGCGTGCTGGAGCAATCAGGCTGGGAAAACGTCACCATCGGCGCGGTCGAGCGCTATGTGAACGATATGGCCTTTGAAGAGGGTTGGATCGAACCCATCGTCCCCGCGCAGGAGCGTTCGGAGAGCGTCGGCATCATCGGTGCCGGCCCGGCAGGGATCGCGGCGGCCGACCGTCTGCGCACGCTGGGCTATAAGGTCACCATCTATGACCGTTACGACCGTCCGGGCGGCCTTTTGACCTATGGCATTCCGTCGTTCAAGCTGGAAAAGGACGTCGTTCTGCGCCGCACCCAGCGTCTGGCCGATTCCGGCGTCGAATTTGTCCTCAACTGCGATATCGGCAATGACGTGTCGTTCGAGGAGCTGCGCCAAAAGCACGACGCCCTTCTGATCGCCACCGGCGTCTATAAGGTACGCCGCCTGAGCGTGCCGGGCTGCGGCTCGAAAGGCGTCGTGGCGGCGCTTGACTACCTGACCGCCTCCAACCGCAAGGGCTTCGGCGATGCGGTCGAAGCTTACGACAACGGCACGCTGAACGCCGAAGGCAAGACCGTGGTGGTCATCGGCGGCGGCGACACGGCCATGGACTGCGTGCGCACCGCCACCCGTCAGGGCGCGAAGGCCGTGACCTGCGTCTATCGCCGCGACCGCGCCAACATGCCGGGCTCGGACCGTGAAGTGTCCAATGCCGAGGAAGAAGGCGTCAGGTTTGAATGGCTGTCGGCCCCCAAGGCCGTGCTTGGCGATGCCCAAAGCGTCTCAGGCCTGCGCATCCAGCGTATGCGCCTCACCACGCCGGACGCTCAAGGTAGACAGGGTATCGAGGACATCCCCGGTGCCGAAAACGACCTGCCCGCCGATCTGATCATCGAGGCGCTGGGCTTTGAGCCGGAAAACATCCCGGTTCTGTTCAACCAGCCGGGCCTCGAAGTCACCAAGTGGGGCACGATCAAGGTGCAGGCCGGTGAGTTCCAGACCTTTGTGCCGGGCGTCTTTGCCGCCGGCGACATCGTGCGCGGGGCGTCGCTGGTCGTGTGGGCCGTCCGCGAAGGACAGGACGCCGCCGCCGACATCCACCACTATATTCAGTCAAACGTTTCCGCTTCTCTGGAGGCCGCTCAATGATCTCTTCCGGCTCCTCGTCTTACGAACTCTATCACCGCAACCGTAACGCCCTGATCGAGGCCGACGCCTATGATCCGCGCACGGAATTTGATGCCTGTGGCGTCGGCGTGGTCTGCTCCATTGATGGCAAGCCGCGCCGCGACGTGGTCGAACTGGCGGTCAAGGCGCTGAAGGCCCTGTTCCACCGCGGCGCTGTCGATGCCGACGGCAAGTCGGGCGACGGCGCGGGCATCATGATCAATGTGCCGCAGGACTTCTTCCGCGAACAGGTGCGCAATATCGGCCATGAACCGCGCCCCGGCCCCGTACTGGTCGGGCAGGTCTTCCTGCCGCGTAACGACCTCGGCGCGCAGGAAGCGGCGCGGACCATCGTCGAATCTGAAATCCTGCGGTCGGGCTTCTACCTCTATGGCTGGCGTCAGGCCCCGGTCGATGTGTCGCAACTGGGCACGCGCGCCAATTCCACGCGCCCGGAAATCGAGCAGATCATGCTGGCCGCGCCCGACGGCCTTGAGGAAGAGGCGCTGGAACGCGCTATGTTCCTGTGCCGCCGCCGCATCGAAAAGCGCGTCGAAGAGGCCAATCTCGACTGCTATCTGTGTTCCTTCTCGTCGAAGACCCTGATCTATAAGGGCATGTTCCGTGCCGAGCTGGTCGATGACTTCTATCTCGACCTGAAGGACCCGCGTTTCGTCTCGTCCGTCGCGGTCTTCCACCAGCGTTTCTCGACCAACACATTCCCCGAATGGCGTCTGGCCCAGCCCTTCCGCATGCTGGCGCACAACGGGGAAATCAACACCCTGCGCGGCAATGTCAACTGGATGAAGTCGCACGAAATCCGCATGGCGGCGGCGACCTTTGGCGACAATGACCGCGACGTGAAGCCGGTCATCCAGCCGCGTGGTTCGGACTCGGCGGCGCTCGACAATGTGTTTGAGCTTCTGGTGCGCGCCGGGCGTTCGGCCCCGATGGCCAAGGCCCTGCTGATCCCCGAAGCCTGGTCGAAGCAGGCCGTGACCATGCCGGAGTCGCACCGCGCCCTCTATGCCTACTGCAACGCTGTGATGGAGCCGTGGGACGGCCCGGCCGCCGTCTGCGCCACCGATGGCCGCTGGGTCATCGCCGGTAAGGACCGCAACGGCCTGCGCCCCTTACGCGTCACCCAGACGCAGGACGGCCTCCTGATCGTCGGCTCCGAAGCGGGCATGACGGGCGTCGCCGAAGACCGTGTGGCGCACCGCATGACCATCGCGCCGGGCCGCATGATCGCCGTGGACCTCGAAGCCGGTAAGCTGTTCAGCGAGGACGAAATCCTCGACGCTCTGGCCTCCAAACACGACTACACCAAGTGGCTGGAAAACATGGTCGATGTCGATTCGATCATTGAGCCGGGGCCGGAGCCGCGCGCCTATTTCGGTGAGGAGCTGGACCGCCGTCAGATTGCGGCTGGCCACACCCTCGAAGACCTCGACACCGTGCTGGATGCCATGGTGAAGGACGGTAAGGAAGCCATCGGCTCGATGGGCGATGATACGCCTCTGGCCGTGCTGTCGGAAAAGTGGCGGCCCCTGTCGCACTATTTCCGTCAGAACTTCGCGCAGGTGACCAACCCGCCGATCGACCCGCTGCGCGAAGAAGCCGGCATGTCGCTCAAGACGCGCTTCAAGAACCTCGGCAACATCCTCGCCGAAGACGCGACGCAGGCCAATGTGCTGGTCATGGACTCGCCGTTCATGACGACGGGCATGTATGAGCGCCTCCTAGCCACCAGCAATGTGGGTCAGGTGGCGGAGCTCGATTGTTCCTTCCCGCTGCCCGTCGAAGGTGCCGCTCCGGGGGCAGGTCTGCGCGCCGTGCTCGACAGCCTGCGTGATGAGGCCGTGGCCGCCGTGAAAAACGGGGCGGCCATGATCGTCCTGACCGACCAGAAGTCGGGTCCGGAGCGCATGGGCGTGCCGATGATCCTCGCCGCCGCGGGCGTCCATGCCCGTCTGGTGCAGGAAGGTCTGCGCTCTTTCGTCTCGATCATCGTGCGCTCGGCCGAAGCGATGGACAGCCATGCCTTCGCCGTGCTGGTGGGTGTCGGGGCAACCGCCATCAACCCCTATCTGGCGCTGGAGTTGATGCAGGAGCGTCTGGACAAGGGCCGTTACGGCGCTCAGACCTCGTACAAGTGCTTCATGAACTACAAGAAGTCCATCGAGGCGGGTCTGATGAAGATCCTCGCCAAGAAGGGCATCTCGATCATCTCCTCCTATCGCGGCGGCTATGAGTTCGAAGCGCTGGGTCTGTCGCGGGCGCTGGTCGGTGAGTTCTTCCCCGGCGTGACCTCGCGCATTTCCGGTATCGGTTTGGCCGGTATCGAAACCAAGCTGAAGGCGCTGCACGCCGAAGCCTGGGCGTCGAAGCGCGCCCTGATCCCCATTGGCGGCTTCTACAAGATGCGCGCCGCGGGTGAGACCCACTATTATCAGCCGAAGCTGATCCACCTGCTTCAGGACGCGACGACGCGCGGCGACTATAAGGTCTTCAAGACCTATTCGGGTCTGGTGTCCAAGATGTCGAAGGACGCCCCGACCGCCCCGCGCGACCTGCTCGACTGGGCCCCGAAGGCGAAGCCCATCGACATCGAGGAAGTGGAATCGGTCAACGAAATCCGCAAGCGCTTCGTCACGCCCGGCATGTCGCTGGGGGCGCTCAGCCCCGAAGCGCACGAGACGCTGAACATCGCCATGAACCGCATCGGCGCGCGTTCGGTCTCCGGCGAAGGTGGCGAAGACCCCGAACGCTATGTCCGCCGCCCGAACGGCGACAACCCCAACTCGGCCATCAAGCAGATCGCCTCTGGCCGCTTTGGCGTCACGGCGGAATATCTCAACCACTGCCGCGAAGTCGAAATCAAGGTGGCGCAAGGGGCCAAACCCGGTGAGGGCGGTCAGCTTCCGGGCTTTAAGGTCACGGAATTCATCGCCCGTATGCGCCATTCGACGCCCGGCGTGGGGCTGATCTCGCCGCCGCCGCACCACGACATCTATTCGATCGAAGATCTGGCGCAGCTCATCTATGACATCAAGCAGATCAATCCGAACTGCCGCGTCACTGTGAAGCTGGTGTCGCAGTCGGGCATCGGCACGGTCGCTGCGGGCGTGGCCAAGGCCAAGGCCGACGCTATTCTCGTCTCCGGGCAGGTCGGTGGCACGGGTGCCTCGCCGCTCACCTCGATCAAGTTCGCCGGCCTGCCGTTCGAACTGGGCCTCAGCGAAGCGCATCAGGTCCTGACTATGAACAATCTGCGCGGTCAGGTGCGTCTGCGCTCTGACGGCGGGATGCGCACGGGCCGTGACATCGTGGTTGCCGCCATGCTGGGGGCCGAAGAGTTCGGCATCGGCACGGCGTCTCTGGTGGCCATGGGCTGCCTGATGGTGCGTCAGTGTCAGTCCAACACCTGCCCGGTCGGTGTCTGCGTGCAGGACGAGCGTCTGCGCGCCAAGTTCACCGGCACGCCGGAAAAGGTCATCAACCTGTTCAGCTTCATCGCCGAAGAAGTGCGCGAAATCCTGGCCTCGCTGGG
>NZ_JAIXSV010000319.1 GCF_027484505.1 Asticcacaulis sp. | reverse complement strand
CTGGATGCCCTGTTCATCTGGGCCGCATTGCATGGCCTGGCGGGCATTAGGGGCGGCTGTGCCATTACGACCCTGAGGCTTTCCTCCGACATCCTAGGACAAGCACCAGCGCATCTGCTGGGTCGGATCGGTCAGGCAATGGGGAACCCGTGTGGAGCCAAAGCAGACGGGTGAAACAGACCGGGGGTGCCGGAATGTCAAACTGGTGACCAGTGGGCATCGACAGGTTGGATGCGGGTGTTGGCACTCCCGATTTGAACCTGCGCAGCTAACAGATTGATTTTGATAGAGACTATGTAACAGCAAAGAATCTGAGCAAAAACAAAAGCCCCATAACCAGTTGAGGCTATGGGGCTTTTCATTATGAGTTTGGATGCGGGGGCAAGACTTGACCGATGGTATAGCAATTTATCCGTGAACATTTATCAGGAAGGAATGGCACCACTATCCTGCAATGCTCGGAGCATGACCGCTGCACCGCATTGCTTTGATACTGCATCTACGGAGAATACTCCGTCTTTTATGAACTTTCCTCGAGTATAATGGTTCGAAAAACTCCATAGGTAGGGTGAGTTAATATTGCGTGCAAGATAGCCGGTGCCGTTATAGGCCTCCCAACGCTGGAGCGCCGTGGAGACAGTCCAATCATCGCGCCCGACAAGCCCTTCATAGGTTAGCGCATCAACTGCACTGGATTCCCAGTCATTGGGCGGGGACCATATCTTGGGACGGCCCTTGGGCACATGAATGGTCTTTGCCGACAAGGCGTCGCCATTATGAAGATGTCCGTTGAAATTGAAGCTCGCCTCTAAGGCATGCAGGGCGCCGATGAACCACCAGGGTACTCCCGTGCGCTGGGTGACGGCCTCATAGCGGGACCTGTTCTTGAGGAGCATCCGGAGGTGCCAAGCCACCTCGCCCTTCCGCTGCGGACGGATTTCACAAGTGGCGTAAAGCGCGTCGTACGTCGCCCCCGACATCGCCGCCGCAGGGGGGGCTTCGGCGAACTTTTCGGGCGTCGGCGGGTCCCGCACAAGCGACGCGAAGCGGCTGAGCATGCTGCCGGCGGCTTCGGTGGAGAGGGAGTCGACCGCCACCTCCTGTATTGCCAAAAGACGTTCGATCAGCGGGTGGCGAGCCCAAACCGCCTCCGCTTCCGCCGAGAGCGACGCGAACGGCTGGTCGGGCAGTGAGGCATCCTCCACCCGCGCCGACCGCGCATCGGCCATAGCCTCAATGGCCGCAATGTCGGGAGAGGTGGCGACGATCAGCTGCGCGGCGGCGGCGAAGTCGACCGCGTCGAACGGATTGGCCGGCAGGGACACCGGCATGGCCTGCGGCGTGGCGACGGCTTCGAAGCCTTCCACGGAAAGCGCTGATCCCGCAGTCCAGCGCGGCCCGAAACGGTAAACAGCATAGTACATTATCTTTGCGCGAGCATCGCTCACGCCACTGCAAAGCATGGCGTCATGGAAAGCCCGGTGGGTCTCCCGCCAGGGACGGCTGCGTTCATCGCAATAATAGTCATGCACGATGGACGCATCCCTGTAGAGTCCCTCAAAGGGACCGCCGATCAGCGACCAAAGCACTTTCGGGATGGAAGCTCCGTCCACGATGGCATCCATTGGCACCGGCCATTCCCTGCCGCTCTCCTCCAGATAGGAGAATGGTCGCTTCAGGCGCATATGCCGGCCGTCATCAAGCCATTCGGTAAGTGGCGGGGCGCCGTCAAAACGACCGTAGCCAGCGCTGGCTATCTCCAGGAAACGGTCTTCGGTTTCCGGCCAAGCCAAGGCCGTGGGACGCAGGACCGCGACAAGGTCGGTTCGGCTGGAGATCGGCCGCAGCCGAACCTCCGCACCCTGCTGGTGGGCAATGGCCACGCTGGTGGTGGTGCGTCCACCACCGCCAGCCTCGATCATCTGCCCATTCCCCCAGGCAAGGCCGATATGGCTGATCCCGGCATCCTGACCGTAGAAGACGAGATCGCCGGGGCCAGCGTCCGCTGGTGCAACCACCGCGCTGCGGCCACGGCTGAAGAAGCGATAGAGCCCCTCAGCGGTCTGATCACCGGGCGGATCAAGGTTCAACCGGGCAAGCGCCCATTGAGCGAAGCCGGAGCAATCGTAGCCGTCAGACCCTTCCCCGCCCCATATATAAGGCTTTCCCAGCTCGGCAGCGAGCATGTCCTTCCATTGTTGACGCGTGATCATCATGCCCTCCTTTTTCAAGGACGCAACGGCAGTTGCCCGTAGAGACCCGCACTCGCGGAAAGTCCGTAAGGCGCGATGAGAACAGCCGGGATCACGACCACCGGCAGCCCGTACCCGATAACCATGGGAAACCCGACGGAGCCGATCAGCCCTTTCCGACAGCCGAAGAATCTTCCGGTAGCGCATATATCTAACACTCTGATAAATAGAATGTAATTTTATTTTATCATTCATTTGAGAATTTATTATTGCCCAGCACACGCGATAGAAACATAATCGCGGCGATAATGGTGTGTTTACACATTCGCCCCATCCCGTGAACCGTCACAGGTGACCGGCTGGGTTGGCGTTAGGGCGCGAACGTATCCGTCACGCCGAGGCAGAT
This sequence comes from Asticcacaulis sp., assembly GCF_027484505.1. Taxonomy (GTDB): domain Bacteria; phylum Pseudomonadota; class Alphaproteobacteria; order Caulobacterales; family Caulobacteraceae; genus Asticcacaulis. Next base: position 8,270 of record NZ_JAIXSV010000319.1, on the reverse strand, counting down.
GATCATCTGCCTCAGTGGCAATGGCTTTTCGTGTTCGGAACTTGTCCTTGTCCGCTTTCAAAGAATGGGTCTCGGCGCATCGCAACTGATGCCGCCCGAAGAGGAAATCCACCCGGATTCCAATTCCACCGATCAATCAATGGGCACGCATACTTGGATGGGAGAAACGAGACATGGAAAACTACAGGAGTGCATTGGAATTCGTTGAGAGGGCACAACTGTCGTCAGCATCGGAGTTCCTGGAATCCGAACTGGAAGTCTTGCAGACGCCGCAGGCAGCACTGGATCAACTCAATCTCGACCATCTGCCGAAGAGCCTTGTGGCCGGGAACACGTTGCTGGACCTCTCGGCCACGCCGGAGACCATACGCGGCCCGCTTTCGCTGGCGCTTGCCTTCGCCGGTCGTGCCGCCAGTGCCGCGACAATCGGCAAGCCCGAGATGGATGAGGATGACTGGTTCGCCGAATACAAGTCAAACCTGATGAGGCTGGGCTTCGGCGTTTCGCCAAGCGCCTTCGTCACTTCGCGTTTCAAGAAGAAGAATGTCGCCGTCCACAAGGCCATCATCCCTTTCCTGACCATCGCCCTGGGCGGGGCCGGGGTTGGGCCCGTCATCCTGGAGCTTCTCAAGAGCCTGAACAGCATGGATGAGAACCAGCCCTGGATCACATTGTTCAACAAGGAAAGCCGGAAGTTCGATATCCGTGAGATGTCGTTCGGCGCCGTTGCCTCGGATATCGTCGAGACCCGTATCCGCCATGTGACGGCACGATTGCAGGTCAGCGACAAGGCCCTCAACATATTGTTCTTCAAGATCACAAGCGCGTCGGCCGAGTTCGAGAGCGCAACCACCCTGTTCAGCATCAACAACAATCTGCTGGCCGTGCTGGAGAAGCCCTTGCGCGACCGGTTGGAGCAATCGGCGCTTGATTTCATCCGGATCGCACCGCTGACCAATGGGTGAGACGGACGACGCCTCCTGCCATCAGGCGGCGAGTGTCACAAAACTTGGCCGCCGGCCAGGGTTCGCTTCCTTCTCCCGAGACCATTGCGACCCAATCCAAGGCGGCTTGAAGGCAAGCCACCTTGGAAAAGGCCGACAGGAGCAGGTAATAAGTGGCCGACATCGAAAAGATAGAAGCAGCAATCGAGAACCATCGGGTTGTCGCTCAGCAGGCGCTCGACGCGCTTCGTTACGGTCGCGAGAGCAGTATCCCGGACGCGAACGGTTTCAAGGTTCAGGCAGACATGTCCGGAAAGTCGCTCGCCACGCTCTGGGCAGCACGACTTGACGCCGCCGGCCTTCTGGACGACTTCGCCTATGCCCTGGCCGCACGCGGTGTCGTGCTGGACGAGGATGAACCCCTTCCCTGTGAAGCCTCCCATTTCGATGACAAAGCCCTTGGGACGTTCCTTGCTCGCTCGCAGGCATTCCGTTGCCAGATCCTTGTCGATGGCCAAGGACAAGGATCCGGCATCCTGGTCGGGCCGAGTTCCGTGCTGACAGCCTGGCACGTCATCGCTGTCGCGCCACCCGACGCCGAACAGCGCCCAGTCGACATTGAGGTCAAGTTGGCCAACGGCCGTCAGATCACAGCGACGAGGCTCTATGAGTCTCGCTGTGGAAACGAGGAGTATCTCAATCGCAGTCCTAAGACGGATGACGACATCGTTGACCGGAACGATCTCGCCCTGCTGTCGCTGCGCGAACCCGTCGGCCTTCATTTCCATTTCGCCGCTCTGCCGCAGCCGCCGTTCCAATGCCGACACAAATCGGCGCTGCTGCTGCTCCATTACCCGGAGGGGAAATGGCACGGTGTCACCTTCGGGAAATTCCAACGCCTGCGCAAGTTAACCGGACGCTGGGGCCATGACATCAACCCTACAGCCCCCGGCTCCTCCGGGGGAGGATGCTTCAACACCCAGTTTCAACTTGCCGGTCTTCACCAGGGACGCATTTCCAGCCAGGCAGGTCGGCTGGTGCCGGTGGATCGTTTTCTCGACGCCATCCGCGAGCATGTCGCCAAGGACGAAATACCCGACAGCGTCTGGTCGCTGGACAACACCGTTACCGGGGAACTGGTCGTCGGCAGGGAAGCGTTCTTCCACGGTTATGCCGCGGCCGCACGTGGTCCGGCACGCGTGCGCGGACTGTGGATCCAGCGGTCCAACCTCAGGGACGATGTCTCCGGCCTGCCCTTCACATACAGGTTGCTCGACCGGATGGTCGCGCGCAGCCCTTCCGCCCAGATTGTCCGCATAAGCTTTGACAATATCGTGCATGACTTCCTGGAGGAGATCGCGCGCCGCGTCACAGCAGCTGGGTTGCCGATTGCCAAGATGGGATGGGCCGACGGTGTCGCACCAACCCAGACCGAGCCGGAAGCCGCCGTCTCCGACCGCAGCCGCCGACTGGCGACGGCGATTGATGCCGCCGCCGGAACGGCGGGGACCCGCCTGTGGTTGTTCTTTGACCATCCACAGATCCTCTTCGGTGACGAGCATCGCTGGGCATTGACCGCCTTCGTCGATCAGGCGCTGAGACTTGAGAACCTGCGCCTGGCCATGGCGGGATACGAGGCGATCCAGCTACCCGGCGCGAAATTCGGATCAGGCGCCGAGGCGGGGGGTGAGGGCAAGCCCGGTTTCTATGTCGAGTATCTGAACGGCTTTACCCGGTACGATGTGGAAAACCTGGTGCGAAACGCCGCAAAAGGCACGGGGGAAACCGTCAGCGACGAACGGGTAAAGGAATTGGTGGATAAGGCGCTGGCCGGTCTGGCAAGCGTCAACGGCATCTACAAACCGTGGACGGCGGCGGAAGTGGGGCGACGCCTCAACTCGATCCTGTCGTCACCCGAAACGGCAGTGTCGCCATGACAGGACAGAATGTGCAAAACCGCGTCCCTCTTCGCGCCGCCAAGCGCTATGCGGCGCTGTCGGGGGCTTTCGATCCCAAAGAGGCACTGAGAAGGGCCACGCGGCTTGATGCGGATATCGCCATCGTCGCCTCGTTGCTCGCGTCGGCCTGCGATACCGACCCGCACAATTACGATGATCGCTGGCTGATGCGCTTGCCGGAGCGCCGTTTCGAACTCCGGGCCTTGCAAGAAAAAAACCTGCTGGAAAAAATGATCCGGTGGCGGCGCAGATTCGGCACGGATCAGGAGACGGACGACCTCCACGCAGCCCTGCGTGACCAGCCGCCTTTGTGCCGCGCTGGGATCGAACAGGCGATCGACGACGGCCCGCGCGAACTGCTTGAAAGGATGGTCGTCGCCTTGGATTGGGCCGGCGATCTTGCGCCGTCCGCAGATCTACTGCCGGTGTTGCGATCAGCCATTGCCATGCGCGATCAACGGCAACGTTTCGCGGAGGCGGACGCCCGCCCCTTCGTCGGCCGCCAACCGGAGCGGGAGCAAATCCAGCGCTGGCTTGAAAGACCCATATCAGTACCGCCGGTAAGATGCATGTACATCCAGGGCGGCCCCTCGGTCGGGAAGTCGTCGCTGCTGGCGAAGGCAGTCGCTGAATTTCATGCGGGCCGGCAGCCGATCATCCTGCGCTTCGACTTCGACTGGGCCGGCCTCGACATCCAGGACAAGGTCGGTTTCACGATGGAAGCGGCCCGGCAACTCGCGCAACAGTCGGGCAGGGCCGCCACCGGACTGACCGAAGCGCGGCTCGATGCAGCCAGGCGGACGGATACGGACATCAAATCCGCGCCATCCAACCGGGACAATATCCCCGTCGATCTGGCCAGGCGGATGGCGGAAGTCCTGATATCCATCGACCGACCCTTGCTGGTCGTCCTGGACACGATGGAGATATTGCGCGCAAAGGGCGAGACCCATCCAAGGCGGTTGTTCGAATGGCTCGACGAGATGGTGCGGGCGGGGATCCGGCCGTTGCGGGTTATTGCCGCCGGCCGGGGACAAGCCCTGGACGGCTGCCCTGACCGGATCGCAGAGGCTCCCCTTCCCGTTGATCGTCTGGACGACGATGCGGCCGGCATGCTGTTGGACCGGCTGAATGTTCCCCGACATCTCCGGCAAGACCTTTTACGGCTTGCCAACGGCAATCCGCTGAAGCTGAAGTTAGCCTCCGAGATCGTCACCGGCGGTGAGGCGGAGTGGGCGCGTGGCCGGCGGCGCGGAAAGGAAGTTTCGGCAACCTACCTGTACCGATCCATGCTGTCGCGTATCGACGATCCCGATCTGCGGCGGCTTCTCAATCCAGGATTGGTCCTAGGGCGCTTCAGCGCCGAACTGATCACCGATGTCCTGGCTCCCTTATCCAAGCTGCGTGGCATTACCAAGGCCCGTGCGCAGGCGCTGGCCAATGAACTTGAGGGCTTGCATTGGCTGCTAGAGAAGGACCCGGCGGCGCCGGAATTCCTTAAATCCAGGCCCGAGATGCGTTCACTGCTGGTGCCGCTCCTTTACAGCGCGGCACCCAAGGCCTGCGCAAGGATCAACCGGGCTGCCGCTGAATGGTTCGCGAAGCATGATGCCTCCTGGGCCAGGGCTGAAGCGCTGTTCCATCGGTTGCAGCTGCTCCGGCTCCCATCATCGGAAGTGCCCATCGTCGACTGGGAAACCGCGGTCCGCATCGATCCCGTCATGCGGGACGAGCTTCCGCCCAGGGCCCGGGACCTGCTGCTCAATATTGGGGGTGAACGCAGCGGATTGTGGCGGGCTGGTGAAAACACGTACATCACCGCCAAGGTCTCCAGCATTGTCGGCGAATTGAAGAACATCCTTCAGCGCGGCGACTGGCTGGAAGGACTGGATCTGGTCGGGAAGGTGACGCAGGCGGAAGCCTTGGATCCGGCATCGGAGACCGCCGACGGGCTGCGGGTGTTCTTCTGGCGGTCGGGACATTGGTCCAAGGCCATGACCCTGCTCAAGGGCCGGGACCAGACGGCTGTTGACCGGCCTTTATCGCCGGAGGCCACCCTGCCGACCCTGGAGATGCGGGCGGAGTTCCAGCCGCGACGGTTCGGCACCGACTTGAAGAGTTACCATCCCGCCCTCAACCTGCGCAAACTGGCCGGTGCCGCGGCGGACAATGTGGCCCTTCATGGTGCCATGGCGTTTCTGACGGACCAGATCGATGGCATGTCCCCCCTGGCAAGCCGGGGAGATTTCAACGCCGCGGGAACGGCGGTTGCACTGTGCACCGGTCATGATGAGCGGGGACATCTGCGCTCCGCGTTGGCAGCGGCGCATAGCCGATTCCGCGGCGACCCGCTTTTGGAGCAAGCCCGCAGCCATATGACTGACCCGGCCATGATCGCTGCGCTGACCCCCTACGCAACGGTTGCCCGAAATCTTCTCTCGGCAAGCAGTGACATGCTGTTGACCCGTTACACGGTGGGGGTCCTGGACAGGCTTGCCCTCCATGTCAATCTCCCGTCGGGGGCGTCGGCCATCGTCTCCGACCCTCTGAGCACCCTGACCGGCCTCGGATTCTTCGCCGAGTGGGCAGGCGCCGCCTGCTTCCTTCACCGCAATCCCGACCTTCGCCTTATCGCCAGGGCGGCGGAGCGCTGGCGACGGACCATGGCGGGTGACTGGAGCTATGGACCGGCACCGAACGGGTCGTCGTCTCCGATGCGCCCCGACCGGACGTTGCGGCAGCGGATCGACGATCTGATGGCGAGTTCGCATCCGGCCAAAGCCAGTCTCGCTGCCCTCGGCATCTGGTCACAGGACGGTGGACAGCGGCTGCATGCCACCCTGCGCTGGCGCCTCTGCCGCACGCTAAAGAATGCTGACGCGCTCTGGCCCGAAGGTCCACACGCGGTTGCTGCACACCTGATCAGCCGTCAGGTGCCCGCAGCTTTCGTGCCCCCCCTGACGGTTCTGACCTTTCACCGATGACACCCCGGTGCAGTGCCGGGGAACTGCGAATGGGAGATATCCATGGGAAAGACACATGAGGAGCGCCTTGAAAACATCCATAGACGGCTGACGCCGCCGGTGGAGGCTCGCATCCGCGAGGCCATCTCCAAGGGCGAGTTGCCCCGTCCCTTGCAGGAGTTGACCGCATCGGGCGGCGACGGACAGCTGGAAAGCATGATGCCGCTCGGCGCGCTGGAGCGGATTGTGCGGCAATATGGGCGCCCTCCCCTGCTGGTGAAAAACAACCAAGTGATCCTGGAGGATCTGGTGGACTTCCCGCCCGATACACCAGCAAAGATCAAGGCCGTGGAATGCTGGCTCCCCTCGGTCGGGCGGATAGAATTCGTCAATCATGCCATGCAATGGGGGGGGACGGGTTGGGTCTGTGACCGCGTCAATGGCAAATGGTTGATCATGACCAACCGCCATGTGGCGGCACTGGTGGCCCAGCGGAAGAATGACGGCAGCGCCGTGTTCCTACGCACCCCTTCCGGAGCCCGCTGCGGAGCGTTAATCGACTTCCTGGAAGAGGTGGACAGTCAGGCCAACAATAGCAGAACAGCTGTTTTGAACAGCATCAGTTACCTAGCGGACGATACGTCTGCGGATGTCGCGCTGCTGCAGGTGGACGCGGCTTTATTCGACATGCCCGATCCACTCGTCCTCAGCGAGAGGAGCGTCACCGAAGGGGAACTGGTCGCCCTCATCGGGTATCCGGCCTATGATTCACGCTACAACAAGGAAGATCAGGCCCGCTATTACCGTGACCTATACGAGGTCAAGCGGTTCGCGCCGGGCAAAATCATGCAGGGCGGAGATGTCGGAGAGGTGCTGTCCCATGACTGTACCAGCCTAGGCGGCAATTCGGGCTCTCCCCTGATAAGCCTGGAGGATGGCCGGGTCGTCGGGCTGCATTTCACAGGGCGCTATGGGGAGGGTAACGGTGCGGTGAGCTCTGCGACACTCGCCAAGCTGCTCAGAGGCGAGCGCCCGCCTTATATGAATATTCCACTGCAGATCAACGAGGCACCTGATGGTCATCATCCGGCCTCCCATTTCCGCGGACGGGAGGGCTTCGTGCAACTTTTCCTGCAGGATGGCTCAACCGCTACCCCCTGGCCGAAACTGAGCGACGATCTGGAAACGACCCTGGCGCAGCCGAACGATGATCCCCCTGAAAAGGGCGAACTGCGATACATGCATTTCGGCGTCAAATACTCAGCCAAATGGAAATTGCCCCTCATCACAGCGGTGAACATCGACGGACGCCACAGTGTGCGCATCAAGCGTGGCGACGACAAGTGGTTCACCGATGGCCGGATTCCTCTCGATATTCAACTGGGCGCCCGGAACTTCGCCGATGCCCAGATCGACCGTGGCCACATGGTCCGGCGCGAGGATCCAAACTGGGAAATCTCCGCAGGAGACGCGGAATTGGCCAATGACGACACGTTCCATTATGTCAATGCAGTGGCACAGCATTCGACGCTGAACCAGGGGAAGGCGCTCTGGTTGGGGCTGGAGAGCTATATCCTTGACAGCAGCCGCACCCACGGATTCAGAGCCTGCGTGTTCACCGGTCCCGTCATGCGCGACAAAGACGAGGAGGAGGAAGTCATCATCGATAATGCGGTGGTGCCACGCGAGTTCTGGAAACTGGTCGTGACTCTCGACGAGACGGAGAAAACCCTCCATGCCACGGCTTATCTTCTTAGCCAGGGCGAATTGGTTCGCAAGCTGCTTGAGAAGCGGTCCCGCCGGGAATCCCTTGAAGGTTTCGTCCTTGGGGCTTACCGAACGTTCCAGCTGTCGGTGGCGGATCTCGCGGAAGCCACCGGCTATGACTTCTCCGCTTATAGCGGCGCGGACCCTCTGAGAAAGCAGGAAGCCGCGATCAGCGCCTTCGCATTGGGCGAGCCGGTTATCCTTCCCATCCTGCATTTGGCCGACATTCGCCTTTGATTAGAGCAATCTTCCTTTGGCCGGAGTACCACTCCGGCAGCGGATACCGCTGCGCCGTAGATACGGCGTAGCGGTATCCGCCAAATGGCGGTGCCATGTTGGGCGCAGATGCCCGGAACTGCCGGTTCACCTTGTCCAGCGAGCATGGGGCTGGACTTGCCCGGAAAAAGTGGAGAGCGATGTCCTTAATATCAGATAGGGTATTGCCCCCTGACGAATGAGAAGAAACGCGGTCCGGGTCGGCACGCGCATTTCACGGATGATTTCAAAGCCGTGGCGGTTCGCCTGACCCAGACGAGTGGTCGTCCTTTGCGGGCGATTGGCGAAGATCTTGGACTGGGTCAGTGACACCAGAGAGTGCCATCCACGCCGGGGTGACAGCATTGCAGGGAATTGGCCAT
>NZ_JAIXSV010000116.1 GCF_027484505.1 Asticcacaulis sp. | reverse complement strand
GCCTTGATCACACGGTTGCGAAAGTCCCGGCCCAGAGACATGGCCTTACCGTCACGGCCTATGCGGCCCGGTCTCAGTTCAAACCTGTCGTCGCGGTCCATAATCCGCCTCCGGTAAAGTCCGTTTTCCTCTCCAAGGATTGGATTTCTCCCGGCGGATTCAAGAGCGCCACAATGGCGCTACGAAATGCCAAATGGCGCTAAAAGTGCCTCACAAAAACAGACGTGCAGACAGAGACTTATGCCCGCCGTGAGGCGCATAAGGCTCTACTCCTTTGATCTTGCTCTCAACCCAAAACCCTCAAAAAACCGCGCGAAAACCGACATTTTCTGACGAAAAAGACGACGGCGCAGAAATGACGGCAAGTTCGGCTGATACGGGCTAACGCCAAGGCTCACAGGCCGCGCCATCATCGTCACCATCCATCTCCGAACGGTATCCGGGTTCCCATCTGTAGATTGGCGTAGGTGCACCAACCGCGCGTGCATGGGAACAGTCCGCGTAATAGACCGGCTTGTTCTCAACGAGGCGGACAAGCCGTGGATAGTTCAGGTAGGCGATGAAACCCAAGAACACCAGCGCCATCAAAAGGCGGGCGGGCTCATCAGAGTGCCAAAACCGTCGCGCCCGACGACGGGGACGGTGACTTTGGTTGCCCCGATATTTGGGATAGTTTCGATAACCTGACATGCGGTGAAAATACAACCATACGTCTAACAAACGCTTTTTAGGCACGGTTAACGGGGTGGGCAGAAACACCAGAAAGCGCCTTACCCGGCAACGATGGAAAACTGCGGACGGGCCGTCAGCGCAGCCCAACGCCGAAAACTATCCGTAATTGATCCGTGGACATGGCATTGCAGGGCGAGTCAGCGACACTTATAGATAGAGAGACGCTACCGGGACTCGACATGCTGCCTGACGCCCTTGATCATCTGCCGGACACCAAACGCCGCGAGCTTGAGCACGTGGTGAAGGTGCTGTTCGACAGCTTTGAGGCCGCTACCCAGACGAAACTGTCCGAGAAGCGAAAGGGCGGACGCATCCTCAAAATCATCCTGTTCGGCTCATGTGCGCGGGGGGACTGGGTGGAAGATCGTCTGTCCGGCTATCGCTCGGACTACGATCTTCTGGTGGTCGTCAACAGCCAGGAATTTACTGACCTGCAGGAATACTGGAGCGCGGCAGACGACCGGTTTGTGCGGGAATATACCCTGACGCATGACCTCAAGACGCCCGTAAGCTTCATCGTCCACAGCCTTGCCGACGTGAACGATCAGCTCGCCCGTGGCCGCCCCTTCTTCTCGGACATCGTGAAGGACGGCGTCATGCTCTACGAGGCTGAGGGCCATCCGCTGGCCAAGCCCAAGGCGTTGACGCCGGAGGAGATCAAGGCGGAGGCTAAGGCGTATTACGAGCAGTGGATGCACAGGGCCGAATACAATCTTGTCCGGGTCAAGAACAGTATTGCAGATGGTGAGCTAAACCATGCCGCATTCGACCTACATCAGACGGTCGAGGCTCTGTACCACTGTGTCCTGTTGTCGCTTACACTCTATAGCCCGAAATCCCACCGCCTCACGTTTCTACGGTCGCAAGCGGAAGGGCTGGATGAAAGGCTGAGAAACGTATGGCCTGATGACAAATTTGCCCGCCGCTGCTTTGCCAAGCTTCAGCGCGCCTATGTGGAGGCGAGGTATTCGGCGGAGTATGACATCACCAGCGGGGAACTGCAGTGGTTAAGTGATCGAATAGATGGCCTGAAGAACATGGTTGAGGCGGTCTGTATTCGCAGAATTAAAAACGATAAATAGCACTGACGAGTGTCGTGTCGGACCCAAAGTACGCGAGTATGATATGTTCGCTTGTCATGGATAGTCCCGTCTGAGATGACGCGTAGCCTATGGGTGATTATGGCTGGTGCTTAACGCCTGAGGGTAGAAATTGGCTCTTGCCAAAGGTGCTATTTGCATGGTTACCTCCTGAGGTAAATCGCCTTAGGGGGGATGATTTGAGGCACACAATCCACGTTCTCTGTTTGCTTGGCAGTCTTGTGGCCGCGCCCTGTATGGCGCAGTCGGGAACGGACTACGCCTATGACGCGCTGGGGCGTTTGGTGCTGTCAACGCAGAACAACGGCACGCAGACTGGTTACACTTATGACTCAGCGGGCAATCGCATCAAGAAGATGCAGATGTCATGGCCTGCGCGTTCGGCCAATGTGCTGTACGCCGGGCAGGCGTTGCTACGAGGACAGGACATGGTCTCGGATGGAGGCCGGTATCACCTTCACGTCCAGACAGACGGCAATCTGGTCCTTTACGGACAGTCAGGCGCCTTGTGGGCGGGAGCGGGTAGCCACAGCAAGGTTGCGGCGCAACTGGTGATGCAGGGCGATGGCAATCTGGTGCTGTATGGCGCTTCTGGCGAACCGCTGTGGTCATCTGGAACCAATGGTAACCCCGGTGCGTGGTTCGTGGTCCAAAGTGACGGCAACATGGTCATCTACAGCGCCAGCGGTCCGGCTATCTGGACCTCGGATACCGCCTGTGGCCTCTGCTGAGCCGCAGACGAAAACGCTGACTGTAGTCAAATGGGTTCCGCGAGGAACCGAAGCGTAACGGTAAAGGCCAGGGAACGGCTGCTCGCAGGGGCAGTAAAGGGGTAGGGGAATGATGAAGGTAACGCGTCGGGCGATTTTAGGATCAGGTTTGGCGGCGAGCCTGTTGCCAGTATCAGCAAGCGCGAGCGAAACCATCTATCGCTATGACGCCTTGGGCCGGGTGGCCGGGGTTATTCACCCCAATGGTTCGTCGTCATGGTATCAGTACGACAGTGCGGGGAACCGGACGTCAAAGCGCAGCGGCGGAAACATACAGCCGAACGGGTTTGATGCCGACTATTATCGCCTTTTGTACTGGGACCTGTTCAACGCGAACTTCACGGTTCAGGACGCTATCAACCATTACAACAACAATGGTTGGCATGAAGGGCGGGACCCCAGCGCCTACTTCAGCACCACGGGCTATCTGAGCGCTTATCCGGATGTGGCGGCGGCGGGGATCAATCCACTGGATCACTACCATATCTGGGGCTGGCACGAGTTACGCGACCCGTCACCCAGGTTCAGCACCAATGGTTACCGGGTGAATTATCCCGACATCACGGCGGCTAACGTGGATCCGCACCAGCACTTCGTCCAAAACGGACTGTTCGAAGGCCGACAACCCTTTGGCACAGGCGGCTTCAGGCCTTATCCGTGAT
>NZ_JAIXSV010000326.1 GCF_027484505.1 Asticcacaulis sp. | reverse complement strand
GAAGGCGTGGAAGCCGGCCTGAAGCCGCACATGGACCTGAAGCTGACCATCACCCGCGCCGACGGGACCCAGGAAGTCGTCAACCTGTTCTGCCGTATCGATACGCTGGACGAGGTCGACTATTTCAAGAATGGCGGCATTTTGCAGTACGTGCTGCGCAATTTGGCGGTTCCGGCGGCGGCGGAGTGACGTCTATTGCTACCCTCGCCGCCGGGGTGACCCGGCGGCGAGGGTGATGAAATAAGCCCGGCGGAGTGATCTGCCGGGCTTATTTGTTGTGTGTGTCGAGACTGACAGCTGCTTTGCGCCCCATATAGTGATCTACCGGAGCGACAGCGAGCGACTCAATCCTCATCATAGGGTGATTTTGAATTTGGCGGCACCCAACTTCAACAATTCGAAGGTATCGATAAAGGGGACCCGGAATGCTTGGCAAATGTTCGGCAACGGTACCCGTCGTAACGCACCGGCTTGAAACTTTTCCTGCGTCACGACGGTAGCCCCCGTCACACCGGCTTTAGCCACCAACCACGGATCAGCACCAGCAAGGAATTGCGCCTTGGCCTCAAGCCTGTATGCGCCTGCCTGAACTGTCGCGGCCACTCTCGCGAACAGCGTCTGCGCAGACATGTCATCCACTTTCAGGAAGCGGCCATCATTTCTTCGGTCCTTGATCCACTGGGCAAGACTGTCACCACCGCCGGCCAATTCATCATATACAGGCATGATGCTGCAGACCTTATGCGCTGGCATCTGCGTACCCATCCAGTCCCAGAAGCCTGGACAGATATCGAAGTCGTAATAACGGTTCTTGGCCTCGATAAATACATTCGCGTCGGTCAGGAACATCGTTAACTGGCCTCCCCTATCTGCCGACGATAGAGATCTTTAACCTGAGCCGGCTTCATGTGCAGCAACGCTCCGGCCTCGCGCATAAGGAGATTGCCGCTCATTGCACTGTTGATGACTGCTTTCGTAAATTGCTTCCCGTTTTTGACCGGCATGTTCAGATAGTAATCACCTCCGCCACTTTGCTTCATGCTCTGCCAACGGCGCACTTCCATTTGGTAAAATGCGAAAAAACTTTCGCTTGTAATCAAGCTCAAATCAAGTGCACGGCGCGCAACAACAATCCGACTGACCTTGAAGATGCGCGACAAACGGGAAGCATTGCTTTCGACGGGTTCAGTCTGAATCCAAATCGGTATCATCTCCCCAGTGGGCACCAAAACCTCGGCTGCGATGGCATTGCAGAACCGTTCGATGTCGAACGATTGCGGAGTATTAAGACCAGGATTGGAGACACCGCTCTGACCCACCCAGATATGAGCCAACTCGTGCGCCAATGTGAAGACCTGGGCAGCCTTGGCGTCACGGCCATTGATGAGAACCAAAGGCGCATAATCATCCACGATGGCAAAACCGCGAAATTCTTCAACGGAAAAAGTTCGATGAGTGTTCGCCCCGACGTATCCGGTTCGCATCACCCAGATACCCGCAGCCTCACTGGCCTCGGACAGTTCGGTGACATATTCCTCCGGCGTCTGCGTAGAGCGCTGGGCGGGCGCTATTCGCAAGGTGTTCCGGATATCTGCAGCCACGACCTCCGTTGGCGAGTTCATGCCGAACCGACTAACGAACACTTTTCGACCAGCACCAATTTCGATCAAATGTTCTCGATACCATGCTTGCTTCTGCAGCACGTCACGCAACAAGTCCATGAAGTCGAGGCTGAAGCGCGGTCGCGGCCCATCTCCTAGTGTACGTAGGTCAGGAATGGGTAAGACCTCTTCCGGTGGAACTGGTAGAAACAAGTAGCCGAAGGGAACATGAACCGCATTGGCGTATTGCTCCGCTTGTCGGAAAGTGAGCCTCTCTGAACCTTCCTCCCAAGCCAGCACAGTCTCAGGCTTGGTCACCATTTTCTTCGCGAGCGCTTCCAAGGGCAAGCCGGCTCTTTCCCTTGCCCAGCGTAGATTCTCGGGGTTGACCAGCGCCTCACTCATGTCGTGTCCCGGCGTCACTTTCACAACGGTAAATCATTGTCTCGAAGTTACATCACTCAAGGTCAGCCTGCCCAGGGAATATCTATGCATTTTGGCCGTTGCCGGGCTCTTGCAACTAAATCGCCTCATAACAGACCAACAGCACCCCAACACAAACCTGCTATACCTCCCCCCATGCCCCACACCCTCCCCCTCTCCGTCTTCATCATCGCGCTTAACGAGGCCGACCGTATCGGCCCGGTCATCCTGGCTGTCCGCGACTGGGTGGATGAGGTGCTGGTGGTGGATAGCGGCAGCAGTGACGGGACGCAGGATCTGGCCCGGTCGCTGGGGGCCACGGTGATCCACAACGACTGGCCCGGCTATGGCCCGCAGAAGCGCTTTGCCGAGGAACAGTGCCGTCATGACTGGCTGTTGAACCTGGACGCGGATGAGGTGCCGGTGCCGGAGCTGGAGGACGCCGTCCGTGCCCTGTTCGCGGGGGGCGGCACGCCGGCGCAGCAAGGTTACCGCATCCGGACCGTCATGGCCCTGCCCCATCAGAAGCGGCCCCACCGCTTCGCGCCCCGGCACAATTACATCCGGCTTTATGACCGCCGCCACGGCCGCTTTGCCGACAG
>NZ_JAIXSV010000235.1 GCF_027484505.1 Asticcacaulis sp. | reverse complement strand
CGATTCGAAACCGGCGACATTGACGCTTAAGCCCTTGGCGCGGATGGCGTCCTGCGTCAGATCGAGCGGGAAGCCGTAGGTGTCGTAGAGCTTGAAGGCGGTTTCACCGTCCAGCACGCCGCCGGCGGTAAGGTTGGCGGTCGCTTCGTCCAGCAGGGTCATGCCGCGGCCCAGCGTGCGGCGGAAACGCTCTTCTTCCTGACGCAGGGTTTCGACGATGGTCGCCTCGGCGCGTTTCAGTTCGCCGTAATGGTCGCCCATTTCGCGCACCAGAACCGGCGCCAGACGTGGCATCAGCGGTTCATTGGCCCCCAGCAGATAGGCGTGGCGCATGGCGCGGCGCATGATGCGGCGCAGGACATAGCCCCGGCCTTCGTTAGACGGTGTCACGCCATCGGCGATCAGGAACGAGGTCGAACGCAGGTGATCGGCGATAACGCGGTGCGACGGCAGGGCCTCACCTTCGGCCTTGACGCCGGTTTCCTCGACGCTGGCGCTGATCAGGGCCTTGAACAGGTCCACATCGTAGTTGTTGTGCACGCCTTGCAGCACCGCTGCGACACGCTCAAGCCCCATGCCGGTGTCAATCGAGGGCTTAGGCAGGTTGAGCCGCGTGCCGTCCGGTTGCTGATCGAACTGCATGAAGACGAGGTTCCAGATTTCGACGAAGCGGTCGCCGTCCTCTTCCGGGGATCCCGGAGGGCCGCCCCAGATATGCTCGCCGTGATCGTAGAAGATTTCCGTGCACGGACCGCAGGGGCCGGTATCGCCCATCGACCAGAAATTGTCAGACCCGGCGATACGGATAATGCGATCGTCGGAGAAACCGGCGATCTTCTTCCACAGATTGAAGGCTTCATCGTCGTCGATATAGACGGTGGCCAGCAGGCGATCCTTAGGCAGGCCGTATTCCTTGGTGATCAGGTTCCACGCGTGGCTGATCGCCTGCTCCTTGAAATAGTCGCCGAAGGAGAAGTTCCCCAGCATTTCAAAGAAGGTGTGGTGACGCGCCGTATAACCGACATTGTCCAGATCGTTGTGCTTGCCGCCGGCGCGCACGACTTTTTGCGAGGTGGTGGCGCGCTTGTACGGACGGGTTTCGGCCCCCGTAAAGACGTTCTTGAACTGCACCATGCCCGCATTGGTGAACATCAGGGTCGGGTCGTTATGCGGCACCAACGACGAAGACGACACGATCTCATGGTCGTTCTTGGCGAAGTAATCCAGGAAGGTCTGACGGATCTGATTTAAGGAAGGCATGGGACTCCGACGGTTAAACACCGCACCACAGGACGATTTTCAGCCGTATATAGAGGGCTTGGGTATTTGCGCAAAGACCTTTGCGCCAACGCAGGTATTTTTCTGACGTGTCAGGACAAAAAGAAACACCCCGATCACAAGACCGGGGTGTTCACGTATGGAATGCAAGCGGTCTGAAAACCCGCACCCCACGCGGGCTTCAGATTTATTCGCCGTCTTCGTCCGGTTCCGGCGTGCCCAGCAGTTCTTCGGAAATGGCGTCGGACTTCTTGCGCACCAGCGCTTCGATTTCAGCGGCGATTTCCGGATTGGATTTCAGGAAGTCGCGGGCGTTTTCACGGCCCTGGCCGATACGGATCGAGTTGAAGGAGAACCACGAACCGGACTTTTCGACCACGCCGCCCTTGACGCCCAGATCAAGGATTTCACCCAGCTTGGAAATGCCTACGCCGTAGAGAATGTCGAATTCAACTTCTCGGAAAGGTGGCGCGACCTTGTTCTTCACCACCTTGACGCGGACATTGTTGCCGACGATTTCGTCGCGCACCTTGATCTTGCCGATGCTGCGGATGTCGAGGCGCACCGAAGCATAGAATTTCAGCGCGTTACCGCCGGTCGTCGTTTCGGGTGAGCCGTACATCACGCCGATCTTCATACGAATCTGATTGATGAAGATGACGATGCATTTCGATTTGGAGATCGAGGCCGTCAGCTTGCGCAGGGCCTGCGACATCAGACGCGCCTGAAGACCAGGCAGGCTGTCGCCCATATCGCCTTCGATTTCGGCCTTCGGCGTCAGGGCCGCAACCGAATCGACCACGACGATATCAACCGCACCGGAGCGGACCAGCGTATCGGTGATTTCGAGCGCCTGTTCGCCGTTATCGGGCTGCGACACCAGAAGATCGTCGAGATTGACCCCCAGCTTGTGGGCATAGACCGGGTCCAGTGCGTGTTCGGCATCCACGAAGGCCGCCGTGCCACCTGCCCTCTGGATTTCGGCCACCGTGTGCAGGGCGAGCGTCGTCTTGCCTGATGATTCCGGGCCATAGATTTCAACGACCCGCCCCTTGGGCAGGCCACCGATACCCAGCGCCATGTCGAGGCCAAGCGAGCCGGTGGAGATCGACTCCACCTCCACCACCTTACCGGCATTGCCCAGTTTCATCACCGAGCCCTTACCGAAGGCACGGTCAATCTGGGCCAGCGCGGATTCCAGCGCGCGTTGTTTTTCAGCTTCGTCTTTTCCCACGAGTTTCAATACCGCTTGCGACATGATTCCAGACCTTCCCTATGCCACGATTCCCAAGGCGAAGGTCCATCCCCCGTCCGCGAAAATGTGTTGAGAAGACCGTACCCCATTTGTTCCAAGTTCGCAATATGTTCTCATTAAAAAATTGGAACATGGCATAAGGGTTTAAAGTTCAGGCTTTTCCGGCACGGCGTCCAGCATCCGCTTGAGCTGATCGAGATAGTTATAAAAAGCGTCGCGCCCCTCGTCGGTCAGACCGATGCGCGTATTGGAGCGGTTGGAGACGATCTTTTTGCGAATCGCCACATAGCCCGCTTCGTTCAGCTTTTTGAGGTGCAAAGACAGGTTGCCGTCGGTGATGCCCACCTGATCGCGCAGATCGGTAAAGTCCGCCTGCCCCGCTGTGGACAGATAGGCGAGTATGGCCAGACGCGCCCGCGCATGGACCAGATCTTCGAGCGCATCGGCATTAAAGGGTTTCATCGGCTCACCTTGCGAAGTCGCCGCCTATTTAGACCCACAGACTTAGCGCTTGCAAGTGACCTTCCCGTTATCGGCTGTACCGATTTATTTTGTGCGCGTGTAAGTTTTACGCGGTCACAGGCGTCTAACCTCTCGTAAGCCCAAACACAGGAGATCAGGATGCTCGGATTGTTTTTACCTGCCCGTTACCGTCTGCCGGTCCTTGCGGCCCTGCTGGTTCTGCTCATCGCCGGTGTGGTCTACGGCCTCAACAGCGGGGCCTTCGAACAGAACAATCGCGAGGCGCTCCGACTGGCGCGCGAAGCCGCAGCCGCGCGATAAGACGACCACATGCCGCGCGATCAGGCCTTTACCGAGTGGATCAGCCCGCACCTGCCGGCGCTGCGGCGGCTTAGCCGCGCCTTTGCGGCGTCGGCGGATCAGGCGGATCTGCTTCAGGAACTGCTGATCGCCGTGTGGAAGGCGTGGCCGGCCTTTCGCGGAGAGTCGCTCCCGGCGACCTTTATCTACCGCGTGGCGCATAACCGCGCCCTGACGTGGAAACGGCACGAGGGCCTGCGTCTGTTGCGCCTGTTTGAAACGCAGCGCGAGGGCCTGCAACAGCTCCCCCCTGAACCATCCGATGCCCGGCTGGATCAGGTGTTTGATGCCTTGCGCGCCCTTCCCCCGCTCGACCGGTCGCTGATGCTGTTGTGGCTGGAACAGACGCCCTATGCCGATATGGCCGCCCTGCACGGCCTCAGTGAAAGCCATATCGGTGTGCGTCTGAACCGGGCACGGACGCGTCTGGCCACGCTTGTTCAGGAGTTATCCGATGAAGATTGAAACCCTGGAGCGCCTGTGGCGCGCCCATGACCACGACATAGACCGCACGGCGCGGGCCTTTTTACTGGAGAGCCTGATGAATGGGATCGAACGTCGCCGTAAGGGACAAACCGTTTTTTTGCTGTGTGTCGGGGCCGCACTGGGCAAGATCACGCTTGTCTTTGGGTATGACGTCCTTCGGCATGACAGTCTTGACGTCACGCGCGAATGGGGGAGCCTGCTGATGCTGGTTGCGCCGTGGGTGGCGCTGATCCTGATGATGCGTGCGCAAGACCGGCATAGGCGACGCTTTGCGGACCCGGCGGCGTCTATTGCGCAGAGCCTACAGCTCAGGCTGGACGAAAACCGCGCGGCTCGGCACAGCGCCGTCGTGATGTTCTGGCTGATGGGGCTATTCCCCATCGTCACAGGCGTGACCCTGTGGCAGTTGATCGGCACAGACAAGATGACCGCCACTCAGGCCGTACAGGGGGCTTTGCTTTTCGGGGGCGTACTGGGGGCTTCGACCCTTGTGCAGGCGATCCGCTACCTGTGGTTTCTGAGACCAGAAGGCGCGCGACTTGAACGCCTTCTGGCCGAATATACGGGATAAGGGTCGTACGCCGCCTACTGCGCGGTCGGTGCATAGTTGCGCAGGACCACCGGCGCGCCCAGTTCGATCGGATAGGCCGACTTGCCCAGTTGCAGGCTCAGCATGATTGTGCCCGCCTCATAGTCCTTGTCGGCCACGGCCTGCACCACATACATGTCCCATTCGGACGAAATCTGAACCGGGGTGTTGGTCAGGGCCGTCCACGGGGCCTTGTTGAGCGAGATAAGGATGTTCAGCGGCACGCGGGTGGCCGCATCCGGGGTGGCCGCACGGGCCCACACCCATGCCTGAAGCTTGTCGCCTTTTTTTACCGGTTGCGTGATCGGGGCCACGGCGCCGACATCCCAGGCATTGGGCTGCGCCGCCGACAGGGGGATACGCAGGGCTGAGCGGATGGGCGCGCCTTCCGCCGTCTGCACCGGCGTCGCGTTCTGCGGGGCACCATAGGCGTTCCACGACGACAGTTTGGGGGTATTGATGACGTGGGCCATGACGTCATTAGGATCGACCGGAGGCGTTTGCGCGGCCTCAACCTTCGCCGCCTGTTCGGGAATCAGGGCCGCGTGGATCGGCTTGACCCAGCGATCTGCCGGTATGTCATAGACGATGAAGTCGGAATCGAACTGCCAGTAGGCCCACGCCCAGTTGCGCGCCTCGGCCGCCCGCGCCACGGCGTCGGTATAGGCCACGCGGCTGTCGAGCGGTCCCTTGTCATAGGCCCCGAATTCGCCCAGCAGGATCGGACGACCGGTGCGGGCGCTCCACGCCTTCACCTTGTCGAAATCGGCGTCAAGGCGCGCCTGCCCCTCGGCCTTCGTCCACGCCACGCCCTTCACATCCTTGAAGTCCGGCGTCCACGCCGCTCCCTGATGGGTAAAGACAAACGGCTCGTAATAGTGGAAGGTGACGATCAGGTGCTGGTCTTCGGCGGGCAGGCGCAAGCCTTCCAGATCATTGAGATTGTTCCACGAGGTGGGACCGACAATGACGTTGCGCCGCGGATGGGTCTTGCGGATGATTTTGAGATTTTCGGCGATCATGTCGTTCCATACGGCATTTACCGGGCCGTGCGGCTCGTTCAAAATCTCGAACATCACTGTGTCGGGCGCATCCTTGTAATGCTCCGCCATCTGCGTCCAGAAGGCCATGATCTTCGGGCGGCAGGCCTTCACATCCTCGGCGCACTCATTGAAGTTGTGCAGGTCCAGAATGACGTGCAGACCGGCCTTGTTCGCCGCGTCCACCATGGCGTCGAGGGTGGAAAAATAGAAGGGCGACAGGCGGTTATCCTTGTCCATGTGTTGAAACGCATGGAGGTTGACACGCACTGTGTTGAAGCCGCCTTCACGGATCACCGACATCAGGCGCGGCTGAAAGCGCGCCCTGGCGGGGTCCTTCCACAGGGGATCGTAACCCAGCACATTGACGCCGCGCTTCATGGCGGCGACCTGCGCCTGAGGTGACATCTCGGCCTGAGCCGCCTGCGGCCCGAAGGCCATCAGCGTCAGGACCACAGCCCCAAAAGCACCGACGAAGGTGTTGCGTTTCATAGTGTCCTCCCGAATAGTTATATTTGGTTTTTTTAATCGGGTAACACAATCAAGGCCGAGCGTCCACCAACCTCAGATCACAGCTTCGCGGCCCATTCAGCATAGACGGTTTCCAGTACGGCCAGCGGCACCGGCCCTGCCGTCAGGCCGCGGTCGTGGAAGGCCTTGATATCGAACTTCGACCCCAGTTGCGCCTTCATGCGGTCGCGCAGACGCACCCACTGGATCTTGCCGGTCATATAGCTCAGCGCCTGACCCGGCCACACGCAGTAGCGTTCGATTTCGGTGGTGGCCGACGATTCCTGATCGCCATTGGTGGCGACGAAATAGCGGATGGCCTCTTCGCGCGACCAGCGCTTGGCGTGCATCCCCGTATCCACCACCAGACGGATGGCGCGGAACAGGGCCGATTGCAGATAGCCGATATAGCCCAGCGGATCGCTCTCATACATGCCCATTTCGGCGGCCAGAAGCTCCGAATAGAGCGCCCAGCCTTCCGAAAAGGCCGAGAACCCGCCGACCTTGCGCAGGCGCGGCAGGCCTTCCGTCTCCATCTGGATGGCGATTTGCAGATGGTGGCCCGGAATCGCCTCATGATAGGTCAGGGTCGGCAGCGACCACGACGGCCATTCCGCCGTGTCGCGCAGATTGATGTAATAGGCTCCCGGCCGCGAACCATCGAGCGTCGGGCGCTGATAATAGCCGCCCGGCGCACCGGCTTCGATTTCCTTGGGCACGCGACGGACCACCACCGGCGTCCTGGGCAGAACACCGAACCAGTCGGGCAATTTGGCCTCGATGGCGCGAATCTGCACGTTCAGATCGGCCAGCAGCTTGTCCTTGGCCGCGTCGGTATTGTCATAGACGTATTTGGGGTCCTTGGCGATGGCGGCCATGCGCTCGCCCACAGTGCCCTGCGTCAGGCCCAGCGCCTTGAACTTCGCATCGGCTTCGGCCGACAGCTCCCTGACCATATCAAGGCCAATTTTATGGATTTCGTCGGGCGTCATCTTCGTGGTCGTGCCCGACGAAGACCCCGCCGCGAAGGCGTAATAGGCGTCACCGTCCTTCAGCTTCCACACACCGGCGTCATGCGTCGCCTTTGGCCGCACGGCCTTAAGCGCGTCGATCTGGGCGTTGAGCGCCTTAGCGACCGGCCCGTCGATGCGTTTGGCGGCCTCAGCGGCCCAATCCCCGGCAACGCCCTTGTCCGCGGTCTTGGTGATCAACGCCCTGGCCATCGAACTGTCGGCGCCTTTTATGGCCGCCAGCGCCTGCAACTGCGTCAGGGCCTTATCGATGACGAAATCCGGCGGCACGACGCCCTTGGCCACATCGCCTTTGAAGCTCTCCGTCTCCTGCCCGATCAGGACAGCGAAGGCCTCAAGACGTGCCAGATAGGCTTCGGCATCGGCCTTGTTTTCGATCGTATGCTGATTGGCGAGGAAGTCCGGCGTGGACTGATAGGACCCGTTCAGTTGCGACAGGATGTAAGGATTGGCCCCGCCCCAGTTACCGAATTTGAAGCGCTCATAGCCCGACTTGCGGCTCTCATAGCCCCACAGGACCGTATCGTAATTGATGCGGTCCATGCCGCTCAGCTTGTCGCGCGGAATGGCTTTCAACGCCGCAAGGTTCTTTTCGGCGCGCGCAATGCCTTTGTGGGCTTCGGCTTCGGAGGCATCGTTGAGTTTGGACTTGAGCCCCACACGCGCGTCCTTGTCGAGGCCCAGAGACGTCGCCAGAGTCGGCGACTGATCGACATTCTCGTTAAAGATGGCGTCAAACAGGGCGTTCAACGTTTTGGCCGTCGCCGGATCGCTGGTGGCATGGGCCCCCGTGGCGGCAAAGGTCGCGGCCGCGGCACCGGTCACAAGCAAAGCGCGTCGATTGAGCATGGGGTCTCCTTAAACAAACCTCCCCCCTGACAAGAGGGAGGAGGCTATTGATCATAGTATCCTT
This sequence comes from Asticcacaulis sp., assembly GCF_027484505.1. Classification (GTDB taxonomy): domain Bacteria; phylum Pseudomonadota; class Alphaproteobacteria; order Caulobacterales; family Caulobacteraceae; genus Asticcacaulis. Next base: position 208 of record NZ_JAIXSV010000235.1, on the reverse strand, counting down.
AGAGCTTCGCGGCCCATTCGGCATAGACGGTTTCCAGCACCGCCAGCGGCACCGCACCCGCCGTCAGGCCGGTGTCGTGGAAGGCCTTGACGTCGAACTTCGCACCCAGCTTTGCCTGATACTTTGCCCGCAGCTCCAGCCACTTGATCTTGCCGATCATGTAACCCAGCGCCTGACCCGGCCACACGCAGTAGCGTTCGATCTCGGT
>NZ_JAIXSV010000212.1 GCF_027484505.1 Asticcacaulis sp. | reverse complement strand
GAACGCTGGCATGCGCACATGAACACCAATCTGCTGGCGCCCGTCCTGCTGACGCAGGGGTTCGCGGCGCAGGATGCGCTGCCTGATGGGGCGGCTATCGTTAATCTGATCGACCAGCGGGTGCTGAAACCCTCCCCGCCCTTCTTCTCCTACGGTTTGTCAAAGGCCGGGCTGTGGCACGCCACACGCACATTGGCGCAGGAACTGGCCCCGCGTATCCGCGTCAACGCTGTGGGACCGGGTCCGACCCTGCCCTCCATCCACCAGACCGAGGCCGATTTCGAGGCCGAGGCCGCCTCGACCCTGCTGCAAAAGCGGGTGACACCGGAAGAGATCGCCGAAGCCGTGGTATTTCTGGCCGAAGCCCCTTCGGTGACCGGCCAGATGATCTGCGTCGATTCGGGCCAGCATCTGGGTTGGAAGACGCCGGATATGGAAGGACTATAGCGCCACGCCAGCCCAGATGATCGTCACGCTATCGCTTCGCTGTCTGAGCGCAGCGCTGGAAGACACCGGATATGGAAGGGTTGTAGCCCGCCTTACACCTCCCCGCTGGCGGGGAGGGTGGCATAGCAAAGCGATGACGGGTGGGGTGGTCCTTGCGGAACAACGACCACCTGACCAATTTCAATGTAGGAAAGACACCCCACCACCACATCTAGCGCTTTGCGCGTCGTGCGGTCCCCCTCCCCGCCATAGGCAGGGAGGTATAATTTTGAGTGCTTACTTCGTGCGTTCGACGCTGTAGTCAGCCAGCGCTTCCAGCGCTGCGCGCCAGTCCGAGGGCTCAAAACCGTTCAGCGCGTCCTTGGCCTTTTGCGCATAGTACCGGGCCGTCTCGATCGTCTTGGCCATCGCCCCCGACTCGACGATCAGGGCCTGAGCCTGCGCCAGATCGCCGTCAGCCTGCTCGCGCAGCGAGACAGTGCGGTGCCAGAAATCGGCCGCTTCCGGCGTCGCCTTGACGGCGAGGATCAGCGGCAGGGTCGCCTTGCCTTCGGCGAAATCGTCCCCGGCATTCTTGCCGAGGCTCTGGGCCGTGCCGCCGTAGTCGAGCGCATCGTCCTGTATCTGAAAGGCCAGACCGAGGTTCAGGCCATAGTCGCGCAGGGCCTGCTGACGCGCCACCGATGCCCCTGCCGCCACCGCGCCGCTTTCGGACGCCGCGGCAAACAGGGCCGCGGTCTTGGCCGAGATGATGTCTATATAGGTCGCTTCCGTCAGATTGACGTCATAGGCCTTCATCAGTTGCAGGACTTCACCTTCGGCGATGACCCCAGATGCCTTGGACAGGATGCCGAGCGCCTGAAGCGAGTCGGTTTCGACCATCAACTCAAAGGCCCGCGCAAACAGGAAGTCGCCGACCAACACCGAAGACGGTGCGCCCCAGATGAGGTGGGCCGCGACCTTGCCACGCCGCAACTGGCTCGAATCGACCACGTCATCGTGCAGAAGGGTAGCCGTATGGATGAACTCAACGGCCGCCGACAGTTTTTGGTGATGAACATTCGTCGTACCGGCCAGACGCGCCGCCGCCACGCACAGCAACGGACGCAAACGCTTACCGCCGGCGCTGATCAGGTGTTCGGCCAGAGCGGGAATCACCGCGACATCGCTTTGCATACGATCGGTGATGATGGCGTTGACCGCCGCCATGTCGTCGGCGCACAGGCGCACCAGCGCCTCAACATCCGCCTTACCCGCCGTCTCAGCGGGGGCGGATTTGTGCGTTTTCTCGATATTGGCCGTATCCAAAACCCACTACTCCGGCACACTTGGAAAGTGTTAAACCCCTTAAACTTCCTTTACGGCTTAGTCCATGCCCCGCACGGCGAGTTTGTGCTATATCCCGATAAAATTGCTACAGTCCCGGATACACACCCCTTGCCAGAGACCGCCTTACCCCCCCTTGCCGATGCCCTACCGACCACCCTGCTGGGGGGACGGGTGCGGTTGTGGCAACCGGCGAAGGGCTATCGAATCGGCATGGACGGCGCCCTTCTGGCGGCGGGTGCCGCGGGTTTTCTGGCTGAGCGTGCCGAAAGAGCCGTGAGCGCTTTAGAACTCGGCTGTGGTGTGGGGGGCGTCATTTTGTCGCTGGCGGCGCGCTGCCCTCAGGTGCGTGCCGTGGGTATCGAGCGCGACACGGCAACCTTTGCCCTGACCCAGGTCAATCTGGCGCAGGCGGGCGACGACCATCGCGCTATTCATGGCGATATTGGTGCGGGATACCGCGCATTCGACCTGCCGCGATTTGACCTGGTTCTGAGCAATCCGCCTTATTTTGACGATCCGGAGACGCTGCGCGCCCCGCATGAACTGAAGCGCCCGGCGTGGATCGCCGATGACGGGCTTCAGGCGTGGCTCGACTTCGCACAGGCCGCCGTGGTCGATGGGGGAGAGATTGTGTTCATCCATCGCGCCGACCGGCTGGGGGATATTTTAAGCGGCCTGCCGAAATGCGGTTCGTTCGTTATCCGCCCCATCCAGCCCTTTGCCGATAAGGAGGCCAAGCGGGTGCTGGTGCGCGCCAAGCGGCTGGGTAAGGCCCCGCTGCGTCTTCTGCCGCCGCTGATCCTGCACGACGAAGGCGAGCGCAAACACACACCTGAGGTCGATGCGATCCTGCGGGGGGAAACAGGATTGAGGTGGTGAATCAACTCGGACCGAACGGGCCAAAGCCGTTTTGCTTGTAATTTTCCATTAATTCCGGTCGAGCCGCATTCAGGGTCCAACTGGTTGTGTAATGCGGGTCGATAACGACTTCACCCGTCGTTTTCAGACGATACTCTCCGGGCGGCGCTTTCTCCAAGGCTTTGGTGTCTGGCGGTAGATTAAACGTACCACTCCCGTCAGCTTTGGCAACCACGATTCCTTGTCCCGAAGATATTTCGACGATCGTTCCATGCGTCTGAAACGTTCCAAGTACAACCTCATCGTCATCGACGAAGGAAATGCCAATCAGAACGGTTTTACCGACATATCGAGTCCTACCCCACGCAAATATCATGCAACACTTTCAGCAAATCGTCACTTTGACCTAGACCTTAACCCCACCCGGCGCGTCGCGCCACCCTCCCCTGAATTGGCTTCGCCGAACTTCGTTTCAGGGGGAGGAAGTAAGGCAGACAGCCCCGCCGCGTGAGCCGCGACGGGGCCATCTGCTCCAGCTAACGGGTGCAGGGGCAACTGCCCCTGCGTCTTTGATTGTCGGGCAATCCAGTCCAAAAACCGCTTCGCACTTTTTGGATCGGGCTTAATTAACCGTCGGACGACCGATCACCAGATGATCGCCGTCAAAACTGACGCTGATCACGTCGCCATCGGCGAACTCTCCGACAAGGATGCGTTTGGCGATGGCATCGACCAGTTGCTTCTGGATCACCCGCTTGAGCGGACGCGCGCCATAGGCCGGTTCATAGCCCAGCTCTGCCAGGTGGTTGAGCGCCGCGTCGTCAATGGCGAGGGTCATCTGACGATCCTTCAGCAGCTTTTCCAGACCCTTGAGCTGGATACGCACGATATTGCCCATCTGCGCCCGGCCGAGGCGGTGGAAGAGGATGGTTTCGTCAATGCGGTTGAGGAATTCCGGCCGGAAGTGGCGCTTGACCTCTTCCATCACCAGACCGCGCACCATTTCGACGTCCTGACCGTCCTCCATATTGACGAGATACTGTGACCCCAGATTGGACGTCATGACGATCAGGGTGTTGCGGAAATCGACCACACGCCCCTGCCCGTCCGTCAGCCGCCCGTCGTCCAGCACCTGAAGCAGGACGTTGAACACGTCCGGATGCGCCTTTTCGACTTCGTCAAACAGCACGACCTGATAGGGCCGGCGGCGCACGGCTTCGGTCAGCGCCCCGCCTTCGTCATAGCCAACATAGCCCGGAGGCGCGCCGATCATGCGCGAAACGGCTTGCTTTTCCATATATTCGGACATGTCGAGGCGCGTGATGGCCGTCTCATCGTCAAACAGGAACTCGGCCAGCGCCTTGTTCAGCTCGGTCTTGCCGACACCCGTCGGACCCAAAAACAGGAAGGAGCCGATCGGACGGTTAGGATCTTTCAGCCCTGCCCGCGCCCGGCGCACGGCATCGGACACGGCCTCAAGCGCCTCGTCCTGACCGACGACCCGCTTGCGCAGTTCATCCTCCATGCGCAGCAGCTTATCGCGCTCGCCTTCCAGCATCCTATCCACCGGAATACCGGTCCAGCGCGACACCACCTGAGCGATTTGCGCTGAATCAACCACTTCCGGCGTCAGCGGGGCGTCTTCCGACTTGGTTTCAGCCTCGGCGACCCATTTTTCCAGCTGCGGAATCTGGCCATAGAGGATTTCCGACGCCCGTTGCAGGTCGCCCGACCGCTGCGCCGCCGCCAGTTCGATCCGGGCACGGTCTAACGCTTCGCGGGCGCGCGAGGCGGCCCCCACCTTGTCCTTTTCCGACTGCCAGCGGGCGGTCAGTTGCGCCGACTTGCCCTCCAGATCGCCCAACTCCTCATTAAGTTTTTCCAGGCGCGTTTTTGAGCCCTGATCGCTTTCCTTCTGCAAGGCCTCGCGCTCGATCTTAAGCTGGACGATACGGCGATCCAGTTCATCCAGTTCTTCGGGCTTGGAATCGACGGCCATCCGCACGCGCGAACCGGCCTCGTCGATCAGGTCAATAGCTTTGTCCGGCAGGAAACGGTCAGCGATGTAGCGGTTCGACAGGGTCGCCGCCGCGACAATAGCGCTATCGGAAATCTTGACGCCGTGGTGGACCTCGTACTTTTCCTTCAGGCCGCGCAGGATCGAGATGGTGTCTTCGACCGTCGGTTCCTGCACAAAGACCGGCTGAAAGCGCCGGGCCAGAGCCGGGTCCTTTTCGACGTGCTTCTGATATTCATCCAGCGTGGTCGCACCGACGCAATGCAGTTCACCGCGCGCCAGAGCGGGCTTGAGCAGGTTCGAAGCGTCCATCGCCCCGTCCGACTTACCGGCACCTACCAGGGTGTGCATTTCGTCGATAAACAGCACGATCTGGCCTTCGGCCTGCGTGACTTCGTTGAGCACGGCCTTCAGCCTCTCCTCGAACTCGCCGCGGTACTTGGCCCCGGCGATCAGGGCACCCATGTCGAGCGACAACAGTTTTTTGTCTTTCAGCGATTCCGGCACGTCGCCATTGACGATGCGCTGCGCCAGCCCTTCGACAATGGCGGTCTTACCCACGCCCGGCTCACCGATCAGGACGGGGTTGTTCTTGGTGCGGCGGGCCAGCACCTGAATGGTTCGGCGAATTTCTTCGTCACGGCCGATGACCGGGTCGATCTTGCCATCCAGCGCGGCTTGCGTGAGGTCCCGCGCATATTTGTTGAGCGCGTCGAACCCGGCCTCGGCATTGGCGGAGTTGGCGGGCTTGCCCTTGCGAAACTCCTTCTGCGCGTCTTTCAGCGACCCCAGCGAGGTGCCCGCCGACTTGAGCAGGGCCGCTCCGTCGCTGTTGTTCAGTGCGGCCACCAGCAGACGGTCGGCCGTGACGAAGGCATCACCTGCCTTGTTGGCGTCGTTTTCCGCTTCGGTGAAGGCCTTGGCGGTATCATTGTGCATGTAAAGCTGTTGCGTCCCACCGGTGACGGACGGCAGCTTGTTCAGCGCCGTATCGACCGCGCCGACAAAGGCTTCGGGGCGTCCGCCCGCGCGCTCGATCAAAGGCCGCGCCACGGACTCACGGTCCTCGGTCAGCGCCTTAAGCAGATGCAGCGGCGTGAAATACTGATGGTTGCGGCTTTGGGCAATAGCCTGCGCGCTTTGGATAAGCTTCTGAGTTTTCTCAGAGTATTTTTCGATATTCATCGTCTGGCTTCCCCTTTAGAGGCGGATGGATGTGATCGGCCCTTCGACGGAAGCAACCGCTCATGCTCTCCGATATGGTGTGATCTTCACGCCACACAAGGGGGATTCACAGGGGAATTATTGTCGCAGCTAAAGCCGGATCACATAGGTCTTCAACGCGGTCTCGACCACCTCCCACACGCCGGTGAAGCCCGGCTGAATGACGAAGCGCGTCCCGGCCACCAGCCGCAGCGGGGCCTTGCCGTCCTCGTGCAATATCGAGACGCCTTCGAGGATTTCGCAATATTCCCATTCGTCATAGACGACGCGCCACGCGCCCGGCGTCGCCTGCCAGAAGCCGGCATATGTCCTTTCATCCTCAGAGGTGTCGAGGTTCCACGTCAGAAAGCGCGGATCACCGGACACGACGCGCTCCGGAGCCGGCGCGCCCGCTTCGGGCTCAGGCAGGGCGTTGCGATCAAACAGAATTAAGGACATGCACACCTCAGAAACAAAACCGGCCCCGATTAAACATCGGAGCCGGTTCCAATTCCATCGAATAGGCCGAAAATCTATTTCGGGGCCAGAATCATGATCATCTGGCGGCCTTCCATCTTGGGCTCATATTCCACCTTGGTGGTTGCCTCGAAGTCGGCCTTGACCTGATTGAGCAGCTTCATACCCAGTTCCGGGTGGGCCATTTCACGGCCACGGAAGCGCAGCGTCACCTTGACCTTATCGCCTTCTTCAAAGAAGCGCGTCATGGCCTTAGCCTTCACCTCATAATCGTGCTTGTCGATATTGGGGCGGAGCTTGATTTCCTTGATTTCGACGACCTTCTGCTTCTTGCGGGCTTCGGCCTTCTTCTTCTGCTCCTGGAAGCGGTACTTGCCGTAGTCGAGAATCTTGCAGACGGGAGGATCGGCGGTCGGGGAGACTTCGACCAGATCAAGTCCGGCTTCCTCGGCGGCTTCGAGCGCGGCGGAGGTCGGCATGATGCCTTGCTTCTCACCGTTCTGGTCGATCAAAAGGACGCGCGGAACCTTAATGTCCTGATTGATACGGGGGCCGTCTTTCGCGGGCGGGGCTTGCATTGGGCGACGAATAGGGATGTCTCCATGGACTGTTTAAACGGACCGGACTCACCTGTCCGGAATTGGGGCCTAATTATAGGAAGGGCCTAGGGGTGATCAATCCCCTTTATGGCGCACAAGAGGTTAATTTTTCAGCCCGTTGTGCCACCGCCTCATGTAAGCAGGGAGCGGTAGATATCAAGGGTTGCCGCGCACATGCTCTCAAGGCTGAAGCGCTCATGCACGCGCGCCCGCCCGGCCGCCCCCATGACGGCACGCGCCGGGGCCGAGGTCAGGGCCGCTACGCGCATGGCATCGGCCCACGCCGTCACATCGCCGGGCGTCACCAGCCAGCCGCTCACCGCGTCTTCGACCGTTTCCGCCGTCGCACCATGCTTAGCCGCCAGTACCGGGCGGCCCATGGCCTGAGGCTCGACCGCCGTGCGCCCAAAGGCCTCCGGCTCCAGCGATGGAGCCAGCGCGAAATCGCACAGGCTGTAGGCGGCGGGCATGTCGGAACAGTGGCCGACGATCTTGACCTGCGCCTCAAGGCCCAGACCTGCCGCCAACGCGCGCAATGCCTGCGTATAGTCGCTGCGGCCCTGATCGTCACCGGCGAGGATCAGTTGCAAATCGCTGCGCCCCAACCCTTTCAGCGCCTCAATGACGAGCGTCTGCCCCTTCCATCGCGTCAGGCGTCCAGCCAGCAGGAACCGCGTGCGTCCATCGCTGCGGTCAATCCCCCAGGCTTGCGCCAGCCTATCCTTGCGCGCCTCATCGACCGCACCCGGATCAAACTTTTTGAGGTCCACACCACGCGGCACGGCGATGATTTTCGCCGGGTCGAGGTCGTATTCGCGCAGGACATGGTCGCGCGTGTAGTTAGAATTGGCGATCACCACATCCGCCGTGGTCATGCGCCCGTTGTACCAGCGCTTGAACCCCGACCCCGCCTTATAGATACCGTGATAAGTAGTGACGGTCTTAACGCCTTCGGCCTTCGCGGCGGGCAGCGCCGACAGCGCCGGGGCGCGCGAACGCACGTGCACGATGTCCGGCTTTTCTTTGCGGATAAGCGCCCGCAGCGCATAGTAATTCTTGAACTGCACGTAGGGATTCTTGGAATGCACAGGCAGGGGCACAACGACCGCGCCGATCTGCTTCAGATAGCCCTCAAGCCGTCCACCCTTTGAGACTACAATGGCCTGCCCGCCTGCCTCGATCACGGCGCGCGCCACATCCACCACGGTCTGCTCCACGCCGCCAGTATCCAACTCAGGGACGACCTGCATCACGGTATAGGGAAAGGAGGAAGGAGAGGATATGAGGGGCATAAGCGCTTGTTCGAGAGGCTCCGGGCAATTAAGGCTTATGCGCATGAGCACCGAGCCAAATCAAGACAGCACGCAGTTTCTCAACGAATCGATCGCTTATCGACACATCAAGGGCAATGGACCGACCGTCCTGTGGCTGGGCGGTTTTAAGTCGGACATGACCGGTTCAAAAGCGCAAGCGCTGGCGCAGACCGCGCGGACCGAAGGCTGGGATTTCCTGCGTTTCGACTATGCCGCGCACGGCGAAAGCCCCGGCCGCTGGGAAGAGGCGCGCATCGGCCAGTGGCGGCAGAATGTCCTGGACATAGTCGATCATCTGACCGACGGACCGCTGCTGATCATCGGTTCAAGCATGGGCGGCTGGATGGCGTCGCTGCTGATGCGCGACCGGCCCGAACGCGTGAAAGCCGCCGTGCTGATCGCCCCGGCGCCGGATTTTGCTACCAAATTGATGCTGTCGTCGCTATCGCCCGAAGACCGGCGGGCGCTGGAGGTTTCCGGCTTCTTCCATCTGCGCGGCTACGACTACGACGTGCCCATGTCGCAGGCCTTTTTCGATGAGGCGCGCGACCACCGGGTGCTGGATCAGCCTCTCGTCTTTGACGGCCCGGTGCGCATCCTGCACGGCCTTGCGGACGAGGTGGTACCGTGGCAGCACGGCTTGAGGCTGGCGCAGCACCTGTCGTCAAAAGACGTGACGCTGGAACTGATCAAGGGCGGTGATCACCGCCTGTCCAGCCCGGCCGATCTGCGGCGTCTGATCGATACGGTGCGGGGGTTGCGCAAAGGTTTACTTCACCCACTGTGAATGTACCCAGCCTGTCAGATCATCGTTGCCGTTGGCGTCCACGACAGCGACCTGCCACCAAAGACCATCACTGGCCAACAGACGTAGAGCCTGCCCGTTCGGCAAGAGCGCCAGTCGCTGGTGGTCAATGCCGGGACCGACGCGCAGCGAAAGTCCATTTTGGGCCGTAACCTCGTAAAGGGCGGCCGGTGTTGTATGGCGACCAAAAATCCTGGCTCGAAAGCGGTTCATGTCAAACGCCGGGCCGGGGTCCTGCTTGCGGCCGGGGGCAATATCTTCATGCCCCAGAACATGGTCTTCGCTAATACCGTAATGAGCAACGATGGCACTGGCGGCCAGACACACCGCCTGCCATTGCGCTTCATCATAAATTTCCCAGCCATGGGATTTCGTCACATCGAAATTCTTATGTCGGGCGACCAGCACACGGCTGTCTGGGACCGGGGCGCCCGTATAACTTGTCCAGTTGCCCGGCGCGCCTCTTAACAAACCCCAATTGACGATTTCGATACCGACCGAACAGCTATTGAGGCCGGTTACAGCCCCAAAGCTGGATTTTCCGGCGTGCCAAGCCACCTGATTGAACGGCACCATCTGGGTAATGTCGCCTGTGTGCCCGATGATCAGATGCGCCGACGCCTTGGCGTCCGGTCGGCGGAACCAGCTCACGGCGCCATCCGATGTCCCCCCTGCCGTGTAATGAATGATCAGAAACTGCGGCGCACCCGTTTCCAGCACGCCCCCCACATTCGCTGACGCCACGAAGGGCACAGAAGCCCCGCCGTCTCCGAGCAGGCGATGATTGGTATTGATTCGCATGAAAGTCCCTCCCTCCCGACAAGACAGAAACAACATATGCGCGAAATGAGTCGAATGCAATCATGGGGAGTATTTTCTTCGATTCGAGACAATGCTTCTTGCCAGTTCATCACTTCCGGCCCCAGATGTTCACCGCCACAAGGAGTTTGCCCATGCACCGCCGATCCTTTTTTGCCGCCCTGCCCGCCCTCGCCGCCACCCCGGCTCTGGCGCTGGACCCGCTGCACGGCGGGGACCGCATTACCGGGGCCAGATTCGCCGGGCGTTCGACCGTCTGGGGCACGCAAGGGGCCGCCGCCACCGCGCACCCGCTGGCCAGCCTGATTGGCATAGATATCCTGCGGCAGGGCGGGTCGGCCATCGACGCCGCCATCGCGATCAATGCGGCGCTGGGCTTCCTTGAGCCCATTGCCTGCGGCATCGGTGGGGATGCCTATGTGATGCTGTGGGCCCCGGCGCAGAAGACGGTGGTCGGGTTTAACGGGTCGGGCCGCTCACCCAAGGGCATGAGCCTCGACTATGTGCGCTCAAAAGCAAAGAACGGCCACATCCCGTCGTGGGGAAGCGTCTCGGTCTCCGTGCCCGGCGCTGTGGACACCTGGGGGCAGATGCACGCCCGCTACGGCAAACTGAAATTCGCCGACGTGCTGGCCCCGGCCATAGCCCTGTGCGAACGCGGCGTGCCGGTGGCCCAGACCATCGCCTTTTACCTCAACGCCAGCTACCGGCGCTTTACCAACCCCAACGCGGGCATTGAGGAGGTGCAGAACTTCCTGAAGGTTTACGCGCCGAACGGACGCACCCCGCGCGAAGGCGAAATTTTCCGCAACCCGGACCTTGGGCGCACCTATCGTTATATCGCCGAAAACGGTGCGCGCAGCTTCTATGAGGGGCAGATCGCCGACACCATCGACGCCTATTTCCGCCGCATCGGCGGGCATATGCGCAAGTCAGACCTGATGGCGCATCACGGCGAAGAGACCACACCGCTGAAAACCACCTATCGCGGCGTCGAGGTGCTGGGCTTAGGAGCCAATACGCAGGGCCTGTCCACGCTTCAGATGATGAACATTCTGGAGACGTTCGACCTGAAAGGCATGGGGTTCCAGACCACCGCTTCGCTGCACACCCAGATCGAGGCCAAGCGTCTGGCCTTTGAGGACCGGGCCAAATTCTTTGGCGATCCCGCTTTCTCCAAAATCCCGGTCGAAGCCTTGTTGTCCAAGGCCTATGCGCAGGAACAGGCGGCGAAAATCCGTCAGGACGCCATCCTGCCGCGCATCGTCCCCTATGAGGCTCCGGCGCGCGGCGACACCACCTATTTCACAGTCTCGGACAAAGACGGCATGATGGTGAGTTGGATTCAGTCCAACTATCGCGGCATGGGATCAGGCCTGATTCCCGACGGTCTCGGATTTATGCTTCAGGACCGCGGCGAACTGTTTTCGTTGCGCGACGGTTCGCCGAATATCTACGCGCCGGGCAAGCGGCCGTTCCACACCATCATCCCCGGCTTTGCCTGCAAGAATGGTCAGCCGTGGCTCAGCTTCGGCGTCATGGGCGGTGATATGCAGCCGCAGGGTCAGGCGCAGATTCTCGTCAACCTGATCGACTATGGGCTGGGCTTACAAGAGGCGGGCGATGCGCCGCGCTGGCACCACGAAGGGTCTTCGGAACCCACCGGCGAGGCGGCGGAAGGCATCGGCACGCTCAATCTCGAAAGCGGCGTGCCGCTGGAAACGCGCGCCGGTCTGGAAAAGCTCGGCTGGTCGATCAAGCCGTCACCCGGCAATTATGGCGGCTATCAGGCCATCGTGACGCAGACCGATCCTTTGGGTCGGGCCTATGGGGCGGCCACCGAAATGCGCAAGGACGGTCTGGCTCTGGCCTACTAAGCGCAATCCGATAAAGTGGGCACCACTTTACGGAAAGATTGCGCGACAAACAAAAATTTAGTGCGAAATGGCGGAGCCATTCTGCACTAACCGCCAGACATCGCGCAGGCCTTCGCGATAGGTCGGGAATTGCGGTCGCCAGCCCAGTTCAGCCTTGGCCAGGGCATTGGAAACGCGTTTGTTTTCGGCATAGAAGCGACGCATGCCGGGGCTCAGGTCCGGCGCGTCAAACGGGATTCCGGGTGGCACCGCAAACCCAAAGGTCTGCGCCGCCCACACCAGAACCGCATCCGCCGGGGCTGGCTCATCGTCGCACAGATTATAGACTGCGCCCGCGCGCCGACGATCGGCGCTGCGCATCAGGGCGTCGGCGCAGTCGGTATCATAAAGGCGCGAAAAGACCTGACCCGGCTTGTGGATGCGCCGCGCCGTCCCGTCACGCAGCCGTTCGATGACGCTGCGCCCCACACCGTACAGACCGGGCAGACGGAACACCGCCACATCGTGCTGACCGCTTAAGGATTGCCATTGCGATTCGGCCTGCACGCGGCGGCGGCCTTCTGTGGACAGGGGCGTGAGGGCCTGATCCTCAAAGGCCCAACCGCCGCCCCGGTCACCATAGACACCGGTGGTCGAAAGATAACCCAGCCATTTGCGTGGCGCATCACGCAAGGCAGCACCCAGCGCCGCAAAGGCCGGACAACCCGAGTCATCCGGCGCAGGTGTGATCAGGATAAGGTCGGCGGCCGCCGCGATATTGCTCAGTTGCGGGTTGAGCGGGTCCACGGCGTCGATCCCCTGCCCGGCCAGCCATGTTCGCTTTTCCGCCGTGCGTGCCGTGGCCGACACGCGATAACCGCGCGCCCGGCACAGATCGGCAAAGGCCGCGCCGATAAAGCCGTAGCCAAACACCAGAACGCGCGTCATCGGTTCTATTGTGCGGAAGCCGAAGAGGTCGAAGAGGCCGAGGCCTCAGTGGCCGCCTGTGCCTTGGCGGCACGCTCAGCGGCCTGCTCGGCCTTGCGCTTGGCGTCGCGATCGGCCTTCTCGCGTTGAGCCCGCACGACATCGGGCAGAACGACCTCATGGCCAAACGGCGCCGGCGAGCGCGTCCCCAGCCCCTGCGGCCAGACAAGGCTGAGCGCAATCATCAGAATGGCGACCACCGCCGCGCTGGTATAGAAGACCTTGTCGTTCATAACCTAAGCTATACCCCTCCCTTGGGCGTTTGAGAACCCAAAATTGCTGCACTGCCCAAGCCCTCAACCTCATTCCCAGAACTCTGGCGTTTCGGGCACCCGGTTAAAGGCGATCTTGGCACCTACAAACTCATGCAATTTAGGCTTTGGCCCGATGCTGATGCGATCCTTGCCGAAGCGCTGATTGAGGGCGTCCATCGCCTCCAGCAGGCGCATATGGCGCGGGTCTTCGTCCGCTGCCGGACTATAGCCGAACAGGTCAGGCACCGTATCCGCCGGAATCAGGCGCAGACAGGTGACCGACACCTTCTTGATGCGCGTCTGGTTAAGGGTGCGCACGCAGACGTCCCACAACGCATCCGCCGCTTCCAGCATCCGGAAACTGTCGGCCGTGGCCATAAACAGGCGCTCGGCCTGCGCTCGGCCTTCTTGTGTCCCGCGGATCGACAGGTGCAGCCCGCCGCACTTATAGCCCATGCGTCGCAGCCGCGACCCGCACTTGGCCGTCAGTCGCCGGGCCACGGCGCGGGCAGCGTCCACCGGGCGCAGTTCAGCGGCCAGAACGTGCGAATGGCTGATACTGCCGCGCTCGGTCTCGATCTCCGGCGGGTCAATACCGTGCAGGGCGTACCAGAACTGATCCCCGCCGATGCCACCCCACAACTGCCGCATCCGGCTGGGGCTGAGGTGCCAGAGCTGACGCGGATCGTTAATGCCGGCCTTAAACAGCCGCAGCTTCATGGCTGGCCCAACCCCGGGAAAGTCGCCGATGTCGATATCGAGCAAGGGCCCCGGCAACTGGTCGCGACGCAGCACCGTCATCCCCAGCGGCTTTTGCATATCGGCCGCTGTCTTGGCCAGCATCCGCGACGGAGCCAGCCCGATTGAAGCCGTCAGACATTCGCCAATATTCGATAAAATCCGCCTTTGAATGCGATGCCCCAGCGCCCGCGCCGCCGCTTCCATCGTCTCCGGCCCCATCAACCGACAGGCCACCTCATCAATCGAACAGACCTTTTCGACGGGGATGACGTGATCGACCTCTTCGAGAATTCGATGGTGGATGCGCACATATTCATCGGGGCGCGCCTGAACGACCTTCAGCTCCGGACATATCTGTCTTGCGATCTTTACCTGCGTCCCGGTCTTGATCCCCAGCCGCTTGGCCTCCTGACTGGCCGCGATGGCGCAGGTATATTCGCTATCCACCGGCACCACGATCAGCGGCCGACCCCGCAAAGACGGATCAGCTTGCTGTTCGCAACTGGCGAAAAAGCTGTTCATGTCGAGATAGAGCCATTTCAGCCCGCTCCCGTCGTCCCACTGTCTGGTCTTCACCGCTTGCATAAAAAGAACATAACAAGAACATTTTAAACGAGTCAAGACACCCCTGTTTCAAAAACCGTGTGAAGGCGAAAGGCGGGGCTTTCGCACCTGCACCCAAATGCACTATAGAATGTCAATGTCAGTGACGAAGCCCCAGCCGCCCCGACCGGAACCGTCCGTCTCAGGGCCCGACGCCGAGACCGCCACCTCACCCGACACAAAAGGCGGCAAGCCGACCCTCAGACGCGCCATAATGGACAATGGCGCGCTCAGCGTCATGTTCGCTGTCGTCTTCATCAATCTGGTGGGCTTTGGCCTGCTGGTGCCGCTGATGCCGTTCTTCGCCCAGACGCTGAACGCCGGGCCGTGGCAGGTGACGCTGATGTTCGCGGCCTATTCACTGGGGCAGTTTTTTGCCGAACCCCTGTGGGGCAGCCTGTCGGACAAGTGGGGGCGCAAACCGGTTCTGCTGATCACCACCGCGTCCAATATCCTCTTTTATGTGCTGCTGGCCTTTGCGCCCAATGTGTGGTGGGCTATCGCGATCCGCTTCCTGAACGGTATCGGCTCCGGCAACGTGTCGTGCATCCAGTCCTACGTGTCGGACATGTCCGAACCGCATCAGCGGGCTGGCCGCATGAGCCTGATCGGTGCCGCCTTCTCGCTGGGCTTTGTGATCGGCCCGGTCATGGGCGGGTTTCTGGCCCACGAAGAGGCCGGGGCCGCCGGATTCCGTCTGCCTCTGTTTCTCGCGGCAGGTCTGTCGGCCGTGGCGACCCTAGGCATCCTCTTCTATGTGCGTGAAAGCCGCGTGCGCACCCATGCAGCCCCGCAAAATTTCCGCGCCACCCTTGCCGAAGCCCGCCGCCATCCGATCATCAGCCGCCTGATCCTCTCCACCTTGTTCTACATGGCCGCACTGGCCGGGCTTGAGGCCACCTTCGGCCTGTGGGCTAAGGCGCGCTACGACTGGGGCCCGCGGGAAGTCAGTCTGGTCTTTCTGTTTATCGGCGTCACCGCCGCGCTTATGCAGATGGTCTTTACCCGCCCGCTGGTGCGCCGTTACGGCGAAGCGCGCATACTGGTGCTGGGGCTGAGCGTGTTCGGCATGGGCTTCTTCCTACAAGGGATCAATCAGATACCCATGCTGGTGACGCCGCTGGTCATGCTGGCGGCCCTGGGGCAGGCGGTGATCTTCGCCTCGATCTCAGCCATTATTTCAAAATCGACGGCCACCGACCGTCAGGGGGCCATGCTGGGCCTCAATCAATCGACCGGAGCCATTGCGCGCATTGCCGGGCCGGTGGTGGCGGGCTTCCTGTTCAGTCAGATGGGCGCCGATGGCCCGCTGTGGTTCTGCGCCCTCATGTGCTTTACCGCCGCCCTGCTGGCCCTGCGTGTGTCGCAGGTCGAACGCCGGTTGCATTCGGGTTAGGGTCAAAAGATCAAAAACGCCGCCAGCGCCATGCCGATACTAAGCCCAACAATGATGTCGAGCGGGCGCACCGGAGACGGTTTGAGCGGCTTGTCAGCGGTTTCCCGCCGAAAGGCATAATTGTGTTTGATCGCCACGGTTATTGTCCCGAAATGAGTCAAGGCCCGCTCAGATCAGCAAGAGCCATGCCTGCGTTCCGCAGACAGGCGCACAACCGCTCTTTTCAAAAAAATCACAAAATCAGGGGAAAACTTTTTAAAAGCGCTTGCGTTTAAAATGGCAAGAGACTAATTGTCCGGCCCTCGCCGCTGAGGCGGGAACACGAAACGGACACGCACTCGTAGCTCAGCTGGATAGAGCATCAGACTACGAATCTGAGGGTCAGGAGTTCGAATCTCTTCGAGTGCGCCATTCGTTTCAATCGTCAAAAAGGCCAATCGGTTCAACCGGTTGGCCTTTTGTCTTTCTGGGCCTTAGTGGCCTTTTGGGCCTGAAAATCGACTGAGGTTTTACAGGTGTTTTACAGTTGGTTTTACAGGTCGCGTTTACCCTGCGTTCTAGCCCGGCTTTCAGGCTGTCGATCCGACCTGCAACTTCGCCACCCTGTCAACCTCGTCCCGCGCGCTACCGGGCGGCGAAAGAAGATGTGAACAAAACGTTAACGCGCGCTTGGCAGAACACTGGAATCCGTGCAGAAAAAAGCCCTGATGTGTTCGCGCACATCAGGGCTACTTCTTTTTTCTACCAACTGATCAGGTTGGCTCGTGATCACCATGACCTTATCGAACATGCTGCGTCGCCAGTCAATCTGATTCCTTTTCACGAAAGGACCGGCAATGGCCGTTTTCTTGATTAGCTACGATGACCGTGCCCCGCATGACTATTCCGCATTGTATAAACTGCTTAGCCTTTGGGACGCCAAAAGGCTCTTAGAGTCTTTGTGGGTAGCCGAATTGGTTGGGCCTGCTGAGACAATCTGTAACCTCTTGTTCAATACACTCGGTGTGAACGATGGCGTATCTGTCTTTCAGGTCTCCCCCAATTGTGACGGATGCACTATCGGTGCAAACCCTGAGGGAGTTGATCTTCTTATCCGTCGCGCAGGCTGGCGACGAATGCTGTAATCTATAGCTCTGCTGCGCGCTTGGCCTTATGACCAGCGCGCAGCTTCACCACGTTGTCCACCTTGTCCTGTGCGCTATCGGCCATGCGGCGGCGGTTGGCTTGACGACGGTATTCCTGCGCGGCGGCGGGAGAGAGCTGTTCAAGCTGTCCCATAATCTCCGCGTCCGACGCTCCGGCGTGGGCCAGTTCAACGCCGCGTGAATGCCGCAGGCCGTGGATCGTCAGGGGGCAATAGACCTCTCCGTCGTCGTCGGTTGCCGCCCTCACCTTCCCGGCCTTGGCCAACCGGGCCATCAGGCGGTCAAGGGCCTGATTCAACTGCCGCTCTTTCCACGGCTGGTTTCGGCTGTTGTAGGCAATCGTTATGGTCTGGTTTAGGGTCCGATCCATAACCGCCGTAAGGCGCGCGTCTTCGCGTTTATCGCAAAGGACGCGGCGCTTTTCCGTTATCCAATAGAGGCGGCGGTGTGGGGTGCCGTCGTCGTCATACCCAATGATACGCGCGCCCAAGGGCATCTTGCAGGCCGTGCCGCGTCGGAAGCCACCGAAGCGGGCAAGCGCGATAGCACGGGCAAGGCCCGCCTGTCCTTTCTCGATAGCCGCATCAATGGCGGCATAGACCTCATGGTCTTCCCAAATCGGGTGAGCTTCGCCCGCGTCGTGGGGGCGCGGGGCTTTTTTGACGTTATGGAACGGGTCGCCTTCGATGCGGGTGTCTTTGTCATCGTCAATGATCGGCTGACAGGCGTTCTTAAGTACCTGCACCCGAAGATCACTGACACGGTGGCCGCGTTGCGCCCAAGCGTTGCGCATCTCAATTACCCATGCGCGCGTGAGGTCGCTCAGGAGCATGGTGTCGCAGTCCTTGGCCAGCTCATCAATGATGAATTGATATTCGCGTTGGGTTGAGCGGGCCAAGGCCAGAAATTCGGCTGATTTGTTATAGGTGGCGAGGATGCCGCCCACGGTGCCCGTCTTTGGGCGCTTGTGGGCGTCGGCGGCGCGTTGGAGGCGGGCCTTGATCGCGTTCACTTCGTCCATCAGCTCTTGCGTACCGTCTGCCGATTTCAAAGGGCCTTCGCGGTAGTCGCCCATGCGGAAATACAGATTGACCGTGCCGAAGCGCGTTTTCACGCGCTGCACGTTCGGAACCTTGATCAACCTGCCCTCTTCCGACATTTGCCCCTGCCTCCTGCCGCCCGTTTTTGTGCCCGTCTCAGGGCGATTTCGGCGGCGGTCAATCCTAAGTCTTCGTCCTCCGGCTCCTGAGGTGCCGGTTCGGCCCGAGCCAATCCGGCATCATTGCTCGCCTTCATGGCCTTTGGCAACCGGGGCGGCAGGCTTGCGGCCCATGCGTCCACCTGTTGCCTGTTCCACCGCAGGATATTGGCCCCAAGGTCAAGCGGCTGCACCGGCAGGATTTTGGACAGGGTGCGTTCGTCCATGCCACCCAGATAGGCGCACAGTTGTTCCTTGGTCAGGAACAAAGGCCACTGATCCGGGATGACGCGTTCCATCACTTAGGCGAGTTTCTGTGGTTCGTGCTGCGCCGGGGTGATCATCTCAGCTGTCCTCCCCGTCTGACGTGGCGCTTTCGCTTTGGTGAGCCTCTACTACCTCTTCCACCTGCCATCCGAACGTCGAGCCTACGGCCAGAACCTTGCCGACATGTTTGGTATAGTACTCGAAACGATTCTTTCCGCGTTTGAGAGAGGCCTCGTCAGGGTTCGGCACGCTGCCGGTAAAGGCAAAATAGATGTTCG
>NZ_JAIXSV010000055.1 GCF_027484505.1 Asticcacaulis sp. | reverse complement strand
TGATCTGGCAGGGGTTCGGTCGGGGTGGGGGGTATGATGGGGTTCCGGTCACGGCTTCTGCGGGTGGGAGTGCTGCTGGCGCTGGGCGCGGGCACCGGAAAGGCCAAGACCCTGGTGCATTGCGCCGAAGCGGCCCCAGACAGTTTGAACCCGCAATATTCCACCTCCGGCAATTCCTACGACATTGCCCAGCAGATCTATGAAAAGCTGGTCAATGTAAAACGGGGAACCCTGGAGCTTGAGCCACAGTTGGCTACAGGCTGGGAACTGGCCGATGAGCGGCGGAGTATCATCTTTACCTTGCGTCAGGGGGTGAAATGGCACCGGTCGACACTGTTCACGCTCACCCGTGATTTCAACGCCGACGATGTCGTCTTCTCCTTCGCCCGGTAGATGGACAGGAGCCACCGCGACCACGCCCTTGTCGACGCCAAGATTTATCCTTTCTCGTACTCAAGGACCTTGCAGCTGCTTGAGGGGGTGTTTTCTTTCACTATCGTGTCTGTTTTGCCACACCACTTTGTTCCATCAAGTCCATATAGATGAATTCTATGGACTTAAAACGGCGCATTGTTGGCGTAACAGAACATATTGCAATCAAGTTTGTACTGCCTTGGAATTGGAAAATTAATGGAAAAAAATGGAAACTAACAGTGTTGAAATTTTGCCATTTTATATATTAATTTTGTATTTAGTTATGTGTACATGCATATGTTAGCTCAATATCATGAGTCGTTTATGGGTTTGGAACCTAAAGTGATGTCTTTAATGGCTTGAGTAGTTCCGGATGCAGAAGTGTATTATACTTAAATTCTCATTTTTTATTTCCTTTTAGCTTATCAGCTGATAGTTCGCCTAAAAAAGGTGGGGCTTGCGCTAGCTTGACCCGAGATGGTAACCGGTGTCAGTCAGGCGCCGAATGGTTCTCGGGTTACGGTTCGCGCAAAGACTTGGTTCACGCAAAATGGGGTGTGCAATATGAAGTTGAAGCAAATGCTGGCAGGGGCGCTAGCGTTCGCGGTTGTGAGTGGGTCAGGTCTTCCGACTCAGGCCGCCCCCACGCAGAAGTACCTGGAAATCCTGGCGCGCGCGCTGTCGTTCGCTATTGACGGTCCAGCGGGAGAGATCGAAACCGCAATTGTGTACGTTCCGGGCAATGCCGCCTCTGAGGCGGAGAAGGCTGAACTGGTGGCGCTGCTGGGCAATGGTTTGCAGATCGGCAAGGTCGTCTTGAAGGGCAAGGCCGTTCCCGCCACTGACGCTGATGCCGCCAAGGCCAAGCTATGGCTGGTGACCTCGGGTGCCGGTGCCAAGGCCACCCCTCTCGCCGGGTCAAAAGTGTTCACCGCAAGCACGGAAAAGGGCTGCGCAGAAGCAGCTCAGTGCGTTCTGGCGATCGAGACCGAACCGAAGGTGCAGATCTATGTCAGCCGCAAGGCGGCCGATGTCACCGGTGTTTCCTTCCAAAACTCCTTCCTGGTGATGGTCAAGGAACTTTGAGGCTGGCCGAAAGCCCCTTCCCGGAACGATCCAAGACGAGATTCAAAGATGATCAAGAAGATCGCTTTGGCTGCGCTGACCACTGTGTCGCTGGCCGCTTTCACCCAGATGACTGCGGCGCAGTCGCTGGACTACACGCAATATGAAGCCATGTTCGGCGAACCGGTGACGACATCGGCGCTGGGCATCCCGCAGCGCGCCTCTGTTGCGCCGACAACCATGACCATCCTGACGCAGGACGATATCCGCCGGTCCGGCGTGCGCGACCTGATTGAACTGATGGCCCGTGTCGAGGGTGTGGATATCCAGCGCGCGTCCATCATGGACGGCGATGTGGGTGTGCGTGGCTATAACCAGACCGGTTCCAACCGCCTGTTGGTGATGGTCAATGGCCGTCAGGTCTATGTCGATCACCAGGGCTACGTTGTCTGGGCCGCCCTGCCCATCACGCTGCCGGAAATCCGACAGATCGAGATCGTGCGAGGCCCCAATACGGCCCTGTTCGGCTTCAACGCAGTATCTGGCGTGATCAATATCATTACTTACAACCCGTTGATGGATAACATCAACACGGCGGACATCACCGTGGGCACTCAGGGTCGCAAGGAACTGTCGGCGGTAAAGTCGGTGAAGTTCGGTGACTGGGGCGGGTTGCGGCTGTCCACCAATCTGGTAGAGGCCAACGGCTTCAAGGCCGAGCGGCGCGATGCCAATGATCTGCGGCAATATTCTCGTCGGGGCTTTGATTATGGTAAACCGTTCCGTGAATATTTCGGTGCCGACGGGCTATTTCAGGTGGCCCCCGGCTTCCAGGCTGGTGTCGAGTTGACCCATACCCGCGCTGAAACCTATATGCGCGTCAGTTCCTTCAATGTTACTACGCCTCAGGGTACGCGCGCCATTATCACTGGCACGCCCTATTGGTCGATCCAGAGCGGCAAAGTCTATTTCGCTGCTGACAGTGATTTCGGCTCCACCAAAGGCCAGTTCTATATCACCCGCAACGGTTCATGGGGCGGCCCGCGCGATGCCTATCGGGTGAATGACAACATCGTTGGTCAGGTCGAACACTTGTTCAAGCTGGATGCCGAAAACAGTTTCCGCATCTCGCTGGAAGCGCGCAGCACCGACTATGACACCGAGAACCGCAACGGTGCCACGGCGCTGGAGTTCGAAGCCGGTTACTACCTCTATGCTAGTTCGGTGAGTTGGATGTGGCAGATCACCGACAGCCTGTCATTGGCGACGGCTGCCCGTCTGGACGTGCTGCGCACCAATCGCAAGGATGGTTTCTCGCGGAACATGCCCTGGACCAAGGACGATTACTCGCAGACCAACAATGTGTTCGGGTATAATGCCGCGTTGTCCTATACGCTGGATGAAGACACCAATCTGCGTTTCTCCAACGCCCGGGGCATCCAGTATCCTAATCTGATCAATATCTTCAACAATAACGGCAATCCTTATCTGAAGCCTGCAGTTGTCCGCAGCTATGAGCTGAGTGTGAACCGCAATCTGCCGTTCATTGATGCCACGGCTTCCGCCAATCTCTTCTACACGAAGACGGACAATCTGATCCGTACTGTGGGGTCAGGTGTGGGTGGTCGGAAGGTGGGGCTAGATGGCCGTAACTACTCGATTACGGCTCCGATCGGCGACAGCCAAGTGAAGGGTGTTGAACTGGCCCTGAAGGGCAAGATCGATACCACCTGGCGCTGGGGCTTGAACTATACGTGGTTGGACACACACGACTTCCTGAATATCAACAAGTCGGTCAACCCGGTCACCGGCACCGGGTACACCACTAACATCGACTACAAGAACACCAACATCCCGTCCATGGGGAATGCTTCCATCGGATTTACTGCCGGTAAGTGGGAAGGTGATCTGTATTTGAACGCGGTGGCCGCAACCAAGCAGTTCGACCCGCCGACAGGCAATCGTATCTCGCGTTCCCCGTCCTACATGGGGCTGAGCGGTCGCATTGCCTATGCCGTCGCCAGCAATGTCACGCTGGCGGTGTCCGGGTCGAACTTCAATCGTGATCAGATCCTGATCGGTGAACCGCGTCCGATTGATCGTCAGGTCTTCGGTACTGTTACCATCAACTGGTAAGGTAATGTATGCTGTGCATCATCTGATGTGGTGGCTTGAGTGAACGGCACGGCCCAGTCAGCGAATGCTGGCGGGGCCGTTTCGTCTGGTGGCCCTGTCAGCAGCCATGCCGCCCAGGCTCTGGGCAAAAGGGCGGTTCCGGCGCATATTGTGCGCCTGCGAAATCATCCCGTGTAGAGTTCCCGCCCTATGGATACATTGCCCCCGGAACCGTCCAACCCGATGGATCCGGACCTCGTCTTTTCCGTCGCCCGCCACCATCCGGAAGTGACCACGGCCGGCCGCCTGGGTTTGGACCGGGTGGAGCAGGCCGCCGCCTATGGCATGGTGCCGCTGGGCCTGCCATTGCC
>NZ_JAIXSV010000189.1 GCF_027484505.1 Asticcacaulis sp. | reverse complement strand
TTCAGGGCTTCGCGCGCCTGAGCCAGAAACTCAACCACCTTGGTTCGCACCTCTGTCTCGCGCACGGGGATGTTGGAAGCGGTCAGATCGCCCAGCACCTTGCGAATCACGTCCTCCTCGCCCGGCTGCTCGAAATCAGCGCGCACCACAGCCTTGGCGTAGTTTTCGAGATTGTCGCCGGACAGGCCCATTTTTTCGCCAGCCCACAGGCCGATCATACGGTTGCGGCGCGCCACAGCTTTGAATTCAAACTCTTCGTTGTGGGCGAACTGCGCTTCGAAACCTTTGGATCGGTCATCAAACGTCGTCATAGGGATAAACCTCACTTGTCCTTTTGGTTTTAATGCGCGCCATGACCCCGCGCAACACAAACCGTCATTTACATCACAAAAGTTTTTGATTATTGGCTGCACCCAATCGCATCCTTGGGATGCCTCTTTCACAGCCGTGCGTCAGACGCCCTTTTCAAACCCTCCCCGACACCCTTCACCGGCTGGCCCGGACGGTTTGACTATTCCGACGTTTGCACATGCGCTGCCCTTTCTGGAGATGGCGCCATGACCACCCGCCGCAAGAAGATTTACGAAGGCAAGGCCAAGATCCTGTACGAAGGCCCTGAGCCCGGTACGCTGGTTCAGTACTTCAAGGACGACGCCACCGCCTTCAACGGCGAGAAGAAGGCCCAGCTCGAAGGCAAGGGCGTCATCAACAACCGCATCAGCGAGTTCGTAATGACCCGCCTGACGCAGATCGGCGTGCAAAACCACTTCATCAAACGTCTGAACCTGCGCGAGCAACTGATCCGTGAAGTCGAGATCATCCCGCTGGAAGTCGTCTGCCGCAATGTCGTCGCCGGGTCGATGGCCAAGCGCTTCAACCTGCCCGAAGGCCAGCAACTGCCGCGTTCCATCATCGAGTTCTACTACAAGAACGACGAGATGGGCGATCCCATGATTACGGAAGAGCACATCACGGCCTTCAACTGGGCCACGACGCAGGAAATCGACGACATTCTGGCCATGACGCTGCGCGTCAATGACTTCCTTTGCGGCATGTTCGCCGCCGTCGGCATCACGCTGGTCGATTTCAAGATCGAGTTCGGCCGCCTGTTCGAGGGTGAGTTCGCGCGCGTCATCCTGGCCGACGAGATCAGCCCCGATTCGTGCCGCCTGTGGGACACGCAGTCGGGCGAAAAACTCGACAAGGACCGCTTCCGCCGCGATCTGGGCGACGTGATCGAGTCCTATACCGAGGTCGCCAAGCGCCTCGGGATCATGAAGGATATGCCCCGCGTCATCGAGGGCGGTGCGCAGTAATCTCCCCCCTTAAGTCCATCGGTTCCGGTGGACTTTTTGCTTACTCTCTCAAATTGAAGTGAAAAGATGAAAGCCACGGTTCATATCTTCCTCAAGGCTGGCGTTCTTGATGTTCAGGGCAAGGCGGTCGAAGGCGCGCTCAACGGGCTGGCGGGCACAGCTGGCTGGAGCGATGTCGCCAATGTCCGCGTCGGCAAGGTGCTGGAGTTCGACCTGAAAAGCACGGACAAGCCCTCTGCCGAAGCCGAGGTCAAGAGCATGTGCGAAAAGCTGCTGGCCAATACGGTCATCGAATCCTACCGCATCGAGGTCGCGTAAGATGAAAGCCGCCGTCCTCGTCTTTCCGGGTTCCAATTGCGACCGCGACTGCAAGGTGGCGGTCGAGGTGACGACCGAGGCCCAAGTCAGCATGGTGTGGCATCAGGACACGAGCCTGCCCGCGGGCCTCGACCTGATCGTCGTGCCGGGCGGCTTCTCCTATGGCGACTATCTGCGCTGCGGCGCGATGGCCTCCCTGTCGCCGGTCATGGCTGAGGTGGTCAAGGCGGCGCAGCGCGGCGTCTCGGTCGTCGGCATCTGCAACGGGTTCCAGATCCTGTGCGAAGCGGGCCTGCTGCCGGGCGCGCTGATGCGTAATGCCGGTCTTAAGTACGTCTGCAAACCCATTGAACTGACGATTGAAAATCGCAATACGCGCTTTACCTCGGCCTATGGCGACAAGGCGAGCGTGTGGATGACGCAGGGCAATGGCGACGGCAATTTCTTCGCCGATGCCGAAACGCTGAAAGCCATCGAAGACAATAATCAGGTGGTGTTCCGCTACGTCGAAAACCCCAATGGCTCGGTCAACAACATTGCGGGCATCATGAATGCCGAAGGCAATGTGCTGGGCATGATGCCGCACCCGGACCGCGCCTTTGAACCGGCGCTGGGCTCGGCCGACGGCGCGCCGCTGTTCCACAGCCTGATGCGCGTGCTTCAGGCGGCCTGACGCGAAGGCCGATTGACAGAACCGGTTACAGATGCAACCCCTTACCTGTCCGGCTGGCAGCCGGACAGGTAAGGGGTTTTTTATGCGTATCCGTCATGGGTTTTGGTTCTCTGCGATTCTGGCTGTGACGGCGGGCTGTGCCTCAGCCGCTCCCTTTCCCGACACGCCGGTGACGACCCCCTTGTCGCTAGGCTATCACGCTAAGGCCTGCCCCGCCGCCTACAAAACCATCGTTACAACCCGCACCATTGAGTGCGGCGACATGGTGGTTGAGGAAACGCGCGGCAGCGGCAATGGCCGCCGCATCAGCTTTCCCGTCGTCATTGCGCGCGTCGCCGCACCTGACAAAAAGCCCGATCCTCTGATCTATCTGCACGGCGGCCCCGGCGGCGATATTGTCGCGGCCGCACCCTACATCGCCAAGGGTGACAAGACCGCGCTCGACCGCGACCTGATCCTGTTCGATCATCGCGGCACCGGGCAATCCACCCCGTCGCTCGATTGTGGCGAAGCGCCCCTGTCCGATGCCGGCGTGACCAGCGCGGCGGGTGTTGAGGTCTTGAAGGCGTGCGCTTTGCACTGGCGCGCCAAAGGCGTGGACATGTCGCAATATCATTCCGCCGTCATCGCTCAGGATATCCGCGAGCTGCGTGAGGCGTTGCATATCACCTCCTACAACCTGTTCGGCGGCTCCTACGGCACGCGCGTGGCCATGGCCGTCATGCAGCACGACCCGGAAGGCCTGCGCAGCGTTATCCTCTCTTCGACCTGGCCACCGGAAGGCAATGCCACCGCCCCCCTGCCCGGTCTGGTGTCGCGTGAGGTGCGTCAGGTGCTGGCCTATTGCCGCGCCGATGCCACCTGTCATTCGCGCTTCCCCGATCTGGAAGCGCGCTTCGACACCCGCCTGAAACAGTGGCTGGACGCGCCGGTCACCCATAACGGCCAGACCTACACGGCAGACGAGGTCGGGGCCTTCCTGCTCGATGAACTCTACAGCGATCACGGCGCGCGCCGCCTGCCCCTGACCATGGATCGCCTTCTGAAGGGCGATTTTTCCGCGTTGGACGCCTTCAAAAAGGTGCAGGCGGGCTATACGGAAGGCCAGTTCTTCACCACCCTGTGCCGTGAGGAATTTGCCTTCGAAGACCCGGCAGCGCTTGAGGCCACCGACCGCAACGACCCGATCGCCCTGTCCGTCGCCCGCGACGCGCGGCGTTTCTTCGAGGTCTGTCCGGCCTTTGCCACAGGCCGCGCCGAGGCGGTGGAAAACCAGCCCCTGAGCAGCGATATCCCGACCCTAATGCTGTCGGCAGATATAGATGCGGGCTGTCCGGCTGAGTTGTCGGATGAAGCCGTCAAGCGCCTGAGCCACGGGCGTAACTACACCTTCGTCAACCGGATGCACACCATTCAGGGCAGC